>CAIVXW010000347.1 GCA_903910005.1 uncultured Methylococcaceae bacterium | reverse complement strand
GTCAGGGTTTTGTCGTCTTTTTCGTCGAGCAGGAGGAAGCCGATCACCACCGAAAAGACAATTGGCGACATGACCACAAAGAAATAGGCCAGCAGGGCCGGGTAGAACGGCACGAGGTCAAAGTCATAGCGTTCGAGCAGGCGCGCGCTGAGGGGTGGAAGCCCAAAACGCAGGATGAGTGCGCTCAGGATGGGTACAAACACCATCCACGAGAGCATACTGTCGCGGCGGATACTGCGAATGTCAATCGGCCCGAGGGCGCGCAGGGTTTGAATCATGTTCATGAGGAAATCCTTTCGTAGCGCAAGTCATTATCTTGCGCCATTTGCTTGCACTACTTGCGCGCGCCTTCTTTGGTGACGACGAAGCGATAAAACGCGCGCTGGCTGATATACCAACCAATTGCCACCCACAGCAAGCCATACAGCACGCCATAAACCAACTCCCAGCCAGGAATCGGCGCATAGGCGGCGTGCACCAGCACAAGGGGCGCTTGCATTGGGTGCAGGTACAGGCTCCAGTGGTTCCAAAGGTCAAAGTACGGTAATAGCGGCAGCGAGAATCCCATCGTCCACAACGCCGAAGGCAAAATAAACTCGGAGATGGAATCGTAGCGCGAGACCACAAAAAAGCCGTAGAGCGTGTAAATTGCCACAAAAAAGGCAATGCCGAGCAGCATCCAGAACCAGTTGAAGCCCGGCCCGCTCACCAGCAGGATGAGCGCCAGCGACTCGGCGGCAGAAAGCACGAACAGGCTGGCAACTTTGGCGAGCAGGTATTCCCAATCGCGCAGGGGCGTCACAATTTGGGCTTCGAGCGTGCCTTCGCCTTTTTCGAGCAGCACAATGCCCGAGACGAAATAAAACGTATTCATCACCAGGTTTTCGAGCAAAATGACGGGCCACCACCAGCCCCAATCCACGCCGTTGAGCTGGCGCAACAGCACCGCAAAAAACGCCACCACAATCGCCGAAACGAAATAAAACCCGTTGCGATACTGGCGCACCATGTCCCAATAAATCGTGTTCAGTAGGCGGCTCATCCCAAGCTCCGTCCGGTGGCTTCGATGAAGATTTGCTCGAGGCTGGCTTCCTGGGTGTGGATGGTTTGTACCGGCTGGCGGATGGATGCCAAAAACTGGGGATTTTCTGCCAGCCCATCGAGAGCGAACTCACCCACAGCCGGGCTCTCGTTATCGAGATATTCCACCCGTACCAGCTTTTTGCCGTGCCGCAGTTTGAGCGCGCGCGGCGAATCGATGAGTTTGATCTGCCCGTCAACGATGAACGCCACCCTGTCGCACAACTCATCGGCGATGGTCATATCGTGCGTGGTCAGGAAAACCGTGCGCCCGACATCTTTCTGGGATTTGATCAGGTCTTTGATGCGGCGGGCGTTGACCGGGTCGAGTCCGGCGGTGGGTTCATCGAGGAAGAGCAACTGCGGGCTGTGAATCAGTGCGCGTGCCAGGTTCAAACGGATTTTCATGCCCTTGGAATATTGCGAAGCCAGCAGGTCGCCATCATCTTGCAATCCGACCATCTCCAGCAGGGATTCGGGGGCGAGGGTTTTGCCGGCATACAGCCGCCCGAAGTAGCGCAGGTTTTCGAGTGCGGTCAGTTTGCCGTAGTGGTTGGGCAGTTCAAAACTGACGCCCACCTGCTCGTAGAAGTCATCGCCCCAGGCGCGCAGATCACGCCCGAGGATTTCGATGCCGCCCGAAAAATCGCGCAACAGGCGGATGAGAATCTTCTGCGTGGTCGATTTCCCCGCGCCGCTCGGGCCGAGGAAACCAAATATCTCGCCTGGCGCAACGGCAAACGATAAATCGCGCACGGCGGGGGATGCCGTGCCGGTGTAGGTGAATTGAAGGTTTTGGACGGTGATCATGGTTTTTCTTTCTTGGGACACGGATAACGCGGATTTCACGGATTTGCACGGAAAAATTTAAAAAATCCGTGTTTTTCCGTGTCATCCGTGCAATCCGTGTACTAAATTATGTCTTCTTCCGCAAGCCATTCTCCAGGATGCCAATGACCTGCTCAATCGCGCGGCGGACTTCGTCTTTTTGGAAGGATTCCACGCCAGCGGCCAGCAGGTTATCGGGGGAGATGGCGAAGCGTTCCATCAGGTGCTTGCCCAGGTCGGTGAAGGCCGCATTGAGCAGGAAGGCGGCGATATCGGCATCCACACTCGGGTCGAGCGAGCCGTCGGCAATGCCGGCTTCGACCATCTGCTTGAAATAGGCGTACCCGCCGCGCCGGATGACTTGCATCGTCTCATCGGGCAGGGGCACATCGTCAAAGATGGCCTTGTAGCCAATCTGCGCCAGGCGCGGGTTGTGGAATTGGTAGTGCATCCCGATATTCAACAACCAGCGGATGTGGGCGAACATATCGGCAGGCGCCACGGGGGGAGATTGTTTCAGGAAGG
>CAIVXW010000346.1 GCA_903910005.1 uncultured Methylococcaceae bacterium | reverse complement strand
CGGCAGTCCAATGGCGGGTACGTCAGGCCTTGCGGCACAGCCAGCAAACCTGTCCCGACCAGAAAGGCAAACCCAACCCGCGCCCCACGGCCCGCCGGGTTTTTCAGTCGTTCATTGACATCAGTGTCCTGGACGTCTCATCCCTCAAGACCTTCGTCGTCGGCCTGACCACGGCCCAAAAAGCCCTCCTCACACGGCTCGGTGACCGCTTCGGGTGGAGGGGAGCGGAATGGCGGTTATAGGTACATACAGCATAAAAAATTGGAATCTGCTGAACGCATTGAAAGAACCCTGTGCAGAACAGCCGCACCACGCCCACTGCGCCACCCCCGCACCTGCGCTGTTCACTGCCTGTTATGAGACTTTTTGCGGGACTTGAAGAAGATCACAGGGCGTTGCCGGGCATCCGGCTGATGTCAGCGCACCCCGTACCGGCTTGCTCCTACCCCCGAATCACCGTAATCATCCGTCCCGCCGGGCTGGTTGCGGGTTCGGCACCGGTGCGTTCGGCAACCGGCACTTGCCCGGAGCGGCGGTCGAAGATCACCAGCCAGCCGTTGTCCAGTCCCAGCCCCGCCAGATAGCTGTCCAGTTGCGCCAGTCCCCGTTTTAGCGGATCGGCCTGGCCGTCGCGCCAGACTTTCAACTCCATCCCCAATGTGACGCCGCCGTAACGCAGACACAAATCCATGCGCCCGGAGCCTATGGCGTATTCCCGTTCCAGCGTGCCGCCGCCATTGACCACCCGATGCAGAAATGCCATCAACACCAGATGCGGGGCGATTTCAGGATAGGGCGTGCTGCGGAACAGTGGTTCACCGTGCTGGCACCAGAAATCGAGGAAGGATTCCAGCAACCGTGTCGGCAGTAATTCACCGCTGGGACTCAACCAACCGGGTTCGATCCATCCAATCGAGGCTTGACTGGTCGATGACAACACTCGGGGCAGCACTTCCCGGTAAATCGAATTGGAGATTTCCAGGCCGTGTGGCCCGTTTCTGCACAAGCCCAGATCGATGACATAACGAAGATCGTCATCCGGCACATCCGGTAAATCGCCCCCGGCCAGAATCGGCTCGATGAGAGCCTTGATCCTGGGTTCACGCAATCGCTCGGCGAGGCTGTCGAGGTGGGTGTCCTGACGGCGGATGAGGATTTCCTTGGCTTGGTCAAAGGTGGCGGCGGTGATGGGCTGGCTGACATCCGTCACCAGAAACTCGGTGGCCTGGCGGGCCAGGGCATTCACCAGCCAGGGTTGACCGTCAGTCAGATGCCAGGCATGGGCCAGGGCTTCGGGGGTAAAAATCTGCCCGGTGGCTTCGGTATGCTGGCCGTAGAGGTTTTTTACGTCGTCAAAACTGAAATTGCCGAGGGTGAAGGACTCGACCTTGATATTGAACGGGCTGGCCGTATGCAGGCGGTCGCTGCCCCCCGATGCGAGTTTGTAATCCCTGACATCGCGCATTCCAATCAGGGCCAAAGCGTGGGGAAATCCGTGGGGGCGGTTGGCATAGCCAGAACGGAGTTGCCGCAGTACCGAAATCAGGGTTTCGTCGCTGAGGGCATCGATTTCATCCAGAAACAGCACCAGTGGACGTGCCCCCTGTTCCGCCCAGGTGCTGAGTGCCGTGCCAAGGACTGCACCCTCTTCTGTCTGTGGCCAGACCGGGGGCCGCAAGTCTTCCGGCAAACGGAAACGTACCGATTGCCGCCATTCACTCAGTATGGCCCGCTCGGCCTTGCCGGGATCATGGGGAAAAACGGCACCCACTTCCGCTGACAGCAGCACGGCGGCATAACGTCCACTGGCGGTCAGTTCTGCGGCCAGGGCCATCATGGTCGTGGTTTTACCGACCTGACGCGGGGCATGGAGAATGAAGTATGACTGCTGGTCAATCAGCCGGGTCAGTTGCGGCAGACGAGCCACCGGCGGCAGCATGTAATGCAGATCGGCCTTGCAGGGGCCGGCGGTATTGAACCATTTGGGCATGAAGTGTCCTGTTGCGGTTGAGGGATGACGAGGATGGCGCGGTAATCAGCCATTCTGGCTGGACTTCAGGAATTGTGTGCAATGGTATGGGTTTCTCCCCAACTGCCGCAGGCACCCGGAATGCTGGCCTCGGGGGCGTTGCTGAGGGTGTTCGAGATCAGGATTAACCGCTTCTTCAAGCGGGCATTGCCCGGATCGGCACCTGAAAATTCCTGTTCTGACGTGGGGTTGAAAAGCGATAGCAAACCGTAGTTCGCTGCTTTATTCAAGCCCCGAACCGCACTGGCTCCCGCCAAACCCCTGCCGAACCCTCATTCTGACTGGACTTCGGAAGTTGTGTGCAATGGTATG
>CAIVXW010000345.1 GCA_903910005.1 uncultured Methylococcaceae bacterium | reverse complement strand
CCCATGATGACGTCAAGAGCCGATTCAACATAGCGTGCCAGCAGTGCCAGGTAAGCCCCGTTGACCTCGTTGCGATGCTTGCATTCAGCCGTCATTGCGATCAGTTCCTGCCAGAGTTGCTGCCCGGATTCGTCGTTGATCTGGCTGAGGAAGCATTCCATACCCGGCCTGTCGGCTGAGAATCCCATGGATTCAAGCAAGTGTTTCTGACGACTGGTCAGGTGGTTGATGTCGTCCGCCAATGCCTGCTTTCGTGCCGTAACAGACTGGATTGCAGCGGTATCACGCGATTGCAGTGAAGCGGCCTCCTCTGCCAGCAGGCCGGACATGTCGGCCAGACCGGCATGAATCCGGGCCAGTAGCCTGATGAGTTCGGCCTGTTCAACCCTCATGATTCATTGTCTGCTGAATGGATTTGTCCAGTTCAATCATGCGGGTGGCTACGCGCCGGTCATCAATTTGATACTGCCCTGACTGAATCCGGGCGGCAAGGCGTGCCACCCGGGCTTCATCCACGGAAGATTCGCTCATCATTCGCTGTGCAATCTGAGATACCATGACACGGGTTCCTTCTGGTAACGCGGGTGTGGAACTGGAAGAATGATCCTGCACCCCGGATGGTCGGGAATGGGTATCGGAACCCTGAGTGGCCCTGGTGGACACATGGATCCCGGAACCGGTAAACGTACTATGCTTGGAAATTTCCATGGTCGTAGACTCAAATAAAACTGAGTGATTTTATCGTCTTTCGTGGCCATAACTTTAGCCGTCATCCTTGCGTAAGGAGTAAAACACGTCACCGGCAACCGCCATAAATCCGGGCAAATAAAAAGGGCATTGCCAATCCGGCAATGCCCTTCGCTCAGGTCAGGCGATAACAGGGCCGATCCGTCATCCGTTGATCCAGTAGTGCGTCAGGATACTGGCGGCATAACCAAGGGCAATGGCCGGTGTCCACTTCAGATGGCTGAAGAAGGTATACATGCCTTTGGAGGTACCCATCAGGGCCACCCCGGCTGCCGAACCGATGGACAACATGGTGCCACCGACCCCTGCCGTCAGGGTCACCAGCATCCACTGGTACAGATCCATGTCGGGATTCATGCTCAGCACGGCAAACATCACCGGGATGTTATCGACGATGGCCGACAGGATACCGATCAGGATGTTGGCCGTGGTGGGGCCAAGACCGTCGAACATGGCCTTGGAGGCCAGTTCCAGGTAACCGATGTAACCCAGTCCGCCCACCGCGAACACCACCCCAAAGAAGAACAGCAGGGTATCCCATTCGGCATCCCGCACATTGCGGAAAATGTCGAACCGGTCAGGATGGTGGCCGTGGGGATCATCACTGTGTCCACCGCCGATGTTGAAGGTCATTCTCAGGTGGTAGCCATAGAACATCAACAGGGACAAACCGACCATCATGCCCATGAAGGGCGGCAGGTGAAGGAACTGCTTGAAGCTGACAGCGATGCTGATGGTCAGCGCGAACAGGCCACAAACCACCAGGGCACCCGGCTTCATCTCTACCTGCTGCTCATCCGGGAAGCTGGGCGTTTCGTCAGGAATGGCAAAGTGCATGATGACCGCCGGTACCACAAAATTGACCACCGATGGAATGAACAGCATGAAAAAGTCAAAGAACTCGGCCTTGCCGCCCTGCCATACCATCAGGGTGGTAATGTCACCGAACGGACTGAAGGCACCGCCGGCGTTGGCAGCACTCACCAGATTGACAAAACCCAGGCTGACAAAGGCCGGGCTGTTGGCTCCCACGGCCATCACCACGGCCCCGACCAGCAGGGCTGATGTCAGGTTGTCAGCCACTGACGACAGGAAGAAGGTGATGACGCCGGTGATCCAGAACAGTTTGCGGTAGCCAAACTTGCGGCTGACCAGCCAGGAGCGCAATGCCTCAAACACATTCCGCTCGGCCATGGCGTTGATGTAGGTCATGGCCACCAGCAGAAACAGGAACAATTCGGCATATTCACGCAGGTCGTGTTCAAACACCTTGTGCAGGTGTTCAACCGGTACCCCGTTTTCAGCCGCCATGTAGGCCACGTGAGCCCAGATGATGCCGGCTGCCAGGATGACTGGCTTGGATTTGCGTAGATGGGTGAACTCCTCGGTCATTACGAACGCGTAGGAGATGATAAAGATCAGGACACAATACAGACCCCGGTGGGTACCGGTCAGTCCGAGGACATCAAACTCCTCGGCTGAGGCAATGCCCGGCAACAGGAACAGTGTCGACAGCAACAGCAATGCACGTAACAAAACAGAACCCTCTTTCAAACGATGTTATAAAAAATCATGATCGACCTGCGCCCGCTGCCGTGACGACCCGGGCGCAGCCCCCCCGATATGGAAAATAGCAACCCATTATAAAGGGAAACGGCCCGGTTTACAGGGGTTGGGGGGCGTCCACCCACCCCTCACCCTCACCCCTCACCATTCACCATTCACCATTCACCATTCACCATTCACCATTCACCATTCACCGCGGCCAGGATGGCCGCGCCACTCGCCACAACTGGCGATTCCATGTTAGGATTTTTGTCTCCCGATCATTTCAGCTCCCCGCAACAGTTCCGGTTCCCGATGTCGACATCCCCTGGTGTATCGTCCCGTTATCACCCCATTCAGGCCAGAGAGTCGGATTCCGTGCTGCGGTACGTGTTCGCCCTGATGATTTCAGTGATGTTGCACTCCGCTGTCTGGCATTTCGGACACACCATCACGCCGGTCAGCACACCACTGCCCAAACCCCCCGTATCCATTGAAGTGGTGATGGTGACCCCACCCCGTCCAATCGAACTACCCAAACCTCCCACGCCGCCTGCTGCCGAAAAACCGGTTACCCGAGTGGAGGTCAAGCCAACGCCGCCCCCGCCGGTCTCACCGCCCAAACCCAAACCGGCTCCCTTGCCAAAGCGGGCTCCGGAACCCAAAAAGCCGGTGGTGGTACATCAATCCACCCCGGTGCAGCAACCCGCCCCGGTTATTCCGGCAGAATCCATCCCGGCGCAGGCTCCGGTGATGGCAGCACCGGCACCGGCTCCCGTCGCCCCCCCGGCTCCGGCCAGACCGGCACCGGAAGCATTTACCGAGGCCCGCCATGACGCGGCCTACCTCAACAACCCGCGGCCCGAATACCCGGCCATGGCCCGGCGCAGGTCTCTGGAAGGGAAAGTTGTCCTGAAGGTTCAGGTACTTGCCAGCGGTCAGCCGGGGCAAATGCAGGTTGAAACCGGCAGTGGCCACGAGATGCTGGATGAGGCCGCGCTGGAAACGGTTCGGCACTGGCGATTCGTGCCGGCCAAACGCGGCGACAAGGCAGTCGACAGTTGGGTCAGGGTTCCCATTGTTTTCAAACTCAGCCATTAACACAAACAGCAGATGTCTTCCATCACACCCAGTTATGTCGTAGAAATCACCCTTGGAGTGCTGATATTTTTTTCGGTGGTCACCTGGGGCATCATTTTTCTGAAGGTCTTCGAGCAGTGGCTGTTCCAGAGAGCCAACCGTAATTTCGGCGAGGCCTTCTGGAATGCGACTGATCTGACGGCGGCCTCCCGCCTGGATCAGCACGAAGGGCCACTGGCACGGATTGCCCGCAGCGGCTTCAGAAGCATGGACGATGACTCCGCCCAACACCAGTCCCGACTCCAGACCAGCGGCGACAAAAGGGACATCATGGAACGGAATCTGCGCCAGGCCATACAACAGGAGCGGCACCGGATTGAACAGGGTCTGACCCTCCTGGCCAGCATCGGCAGCACGTCCCCGTTCATTGGCCTGTTCGGTACGGTTTGGGGCATCATGCACGCCCTGCAGGACATCAGCAAAAGTGGATCAGCCGGCCTGGACGTAGTGGCAGGCCCCATTGGGGAAGCCCTGATTGCCACGGCCATTGGCATCGTCACCGCCATTCCGGCGGTACTGGCCTACAACTTCCTGTTGCGCCGGGTCAAACTGTATGAATCCCAACTGGAAGAATTTGCCAATGACCTGCTCAATCTGGCCATGAAGGCCGGCTTCATGCTGAAACGGGAGGACTGATCATGGCATTTGGCAACAAACCCGAGCAGGAGGTCATGAGCGAAATCAACGTGACGCCACTGGTAGACGTCATGCTGGTTCTGCTGGTTGTTTTCATTGTCACCGCTCCCCTGCTGACCCAATCGGTGCGGGTCAACCTGCCCAAAACCGTCACCGCAGAACCCTCTCCGCAAGATCATCTTGCCAACATCAGCGTTGATGCCGACGGCAAACTGTTTCTGGACAGCCAGGCCATTGAACCGGCGGAACTGGGACGACAACTGACCGACCGGTTGGCCCGCGATCCGGAACTGATCGTACAATTCAACGCCGACAATCGGGTCAATTACGGTCGGGTGGCAGAAGTAATGGCTCTGGCCCGCCAGGCAGGCATCAGCCGACTCTCCTTCCTGACCCAGGAGGAGTCGCATTGAACTGACGCTGTCAGGTCTTGAAAAAACAGCCATGACTCTATAAAATCCGCCCCCTTAACCGTAGGGCCTGAGGGTTCGCAGCACGCTCAAGCCTCCCGAGACACAGCCATAACCATAAAACAAACAATGTATCAGGCATTAACTTTCATTCACGTCCTCACGGCACTGGCCATCATTGGCCTTATCATGGTGCAGCAGGGGCGTGGTGCGGATGCAGGGGCCGGCTTCGGAGGTGCTTCAACCTCACTTTTCGGTGCACGCGGGGCGTCTTCATTTTTATCCCGAACGACAGCCATACTGGCCACGGTTTTTTTCATTAACAGTATTGGCCTGTCCTTTCTCGCCAGCCGGAAGGATATGAAGGCACCGGACTTGATGGATACCGTCAGTGAGTCGGCCTCGCCTGCCGCCAAGCCGTCGGATCTGCCGGTGGCAGCGGATGAAAAATCGACAGCGGCTCCCGCCGCCGACCTGCCGCAGCAAAAGACGGACAAATAGTTTTCTGATTGCCGATGTGGTGAAACTGGTAGACACGCCATCTTGAGGGGGTGGTGACGCAAGTCGTGTCGGTTCGAGTCCGACCATCGGCACCAAACATTGATCTTCCGCATACCTGACAGGTTTGGAGATCCACAAAAAAGCCTGTATCCACGGGCTTTTTTTATGCCCCAAACCTTGTAATCAGGCTGCCAAACGGGATACCTGCATGCAGAAAAGCACCCTGATCAAACTTTACACCCAAAACACCCACACCCGGCCGGTGCCCTGGACCCTGGCCGGTTTGTCGCAGGGCGAGTGGATTGATACCGTACTCAAACCCCTGCTGGCGGCTTTTTCCGGCTGCAAGGCCTCGCTGGAAGCCCCTTACCGGGGGCAGAAAACACGATCACCTGCTACCGCCAGTGACGTCTGGGAATACATCGGAAAAATCCGTCTGGAAATGGGGATCCATACCCGTCCGGGTGGCAGAAGGTATGACAGCTACGATAGCCGTGACAGACCCAGTCATGATGTTCCGTTATTCTGGCTCGGGTTGCCGGTCGATGGGGCAACTGCGCTGATTACGCTGGCTCCCCGCGCCAGACGCTGGGGCGATTATTTTGATCCGGAGCAACTCAGCCAATACCTGCACGAGGAAAATGCCGTCCGCTACTTGCACAGCCAGCACGATTTACTGGCCCTGCTTGCCGGTATCGGCGAGGGTCTGAACGGTGACTTACTCGCCATCCAGAAAAAAAACAGGGTACGCTCACTCCAGACCAGTGCCATCAAGGCACAGGTTCAGCAAATCGCCAACACCGAAGGTTTTGCATTCAAGGTGGAAACCTCCAGTCGTTTCATCATCATTTTGATCAGACTGGAGAGCGGCAATCAACTGCGGATATCCATTCCCTTCACCCAGTTTGAAAGTGCCCTGCCGGAATTGCACGACGCGGTGACCCGGCTCCTGTCACTCAACCGGCGTCGCATCAGCTTCAGAACCGAACAGTGCCGCCATTATGGCCATGACGCTGGCTGGAATGAGCCGCAACCGACCGCTGACCCAACCATAACCGGGGTATAACCGATGGCCATACGTCTGGACGCACTGGAACTGCAGGAAGTATTGAAACTGACCCCGGCTGACCAGAACATCATGGTATCGGGTCGGCACGGCATCGGTAAGTCAGAACTGATCCGAACCTGCTACACCGCCATGGGACTCGCGGTTGAAGGGTTTTTTCTGGGACAGATGAGCGATCCGGGTGATCTGATCGGGCTGATGCACAAGGATGAAACCAGCGGACGCTCGGTCTTCCTGCCGCCGTACTGGTGGCCTGCGGCCAACCAGCCCATCGTACTGTTTCTGGACGAACTCAACCGGGCCCGCCCGGAGATCCTGCAGGCGGTGTTTGATCTGGCCCTCAACCGGCGACTGGCCGGTAAAAGCCTGCCGCCGGGCAGCCGGGTGGTTGCCGCCATCAACCACGGTGACGAATACCAGTTGACTGAACTCGACCCCGCCCTGCTATCGCGTTTCAACCTGTATGAATTCACCCCTACGGTGGAAGACTGGCTGGTATGGGGCAAAAACCAGGCACTGGATGGCCGGGTACTGGATTTCATCCAGGCCAATCCGTTGCATCTGGATGGAGCCAAAACCCGCGACGATCTGGTGGGCTACTCCGACCTGAACAAAACCCCGGATCGCCGCGCCTGGGTACGGGTTGCCCGTTTCATGGCGACGGTGAATGACTTGCAAAACCTGCACACCAAAGCCATTGCCGGCATGGTGGGAACGGCAGCCGCCGTGGCTCTGCAACAATATCTGGGGGCAACCGGACAACTCGGCCCGGAACAGGTACTGCGCCACTGGAAAGAACACCAGGCCAAAGTCAAACGCCTGGCCCTGCACGAACTGGTTCAACTGAATGAACGGATGCTGCTGTGGCTGCATGGCTTGCCGCAACCCCTGGCAACCGATGACGCCAAAATGATACCGGCCAATCTGCTGGCCTATCTCAAATTCCTCAGGACCGCCCGTCACAACGAAGCACTGGCACATTTTGCCACCCAACTGGAAAACCCCCGTTATACCCGGGCCATGGCCCTCTGCGCCGGTTCGGTGGAAATTCTGACGCTCTTAACCGACTACATCGGTACCATCACCTGACAGGCCCATGAGTACACTGGCGCGGGAACGGATGCAAAAAGTGCTGGAACGCTGGTTTCTGAATGAGCCTTTGCTGTTCAGCATCTGGAGCGATCACCAGGTCATCAGTGCCGCAGTGAGTACGCTCCGCGTCGGTGCCGGAATCATTCGTTACAACCCGGATTTCATTGACAGCCTGACGCCCATCCAGCTTGAAGCGGTCATGCGCTGTGAGGCCGTCCGCATCCTGCTGAAACATCCCTACTCGCGCTGCCTGGCACCGGCCCATATCGCCTGGCAGGCCAGCAACATCACCCTGGCCGAACATCTGGGCACCCTGCCGATCGCCTTGCCCCGGGCAGTCGATGTATTCGGACATCACGACCATGACCGGCAGTTTTACGAGTTCTATCATTACCGGTTGCTGGAACAGGCCCGGCAGTCCTCCGCTACGGCGGGTGGTGACGACACAACGGAAACCGTGCCGCCACCGCAGCAACCGCCCTCCCCTCCCACGGGGTCGGCTTCCGCCGACACAACGCCGGAATCGCCGGAACCCGCCGGGCGTACCCCACAACCCCGGTCAGCCGCCCCGACGGATACCACAGGCAGCCCCCACCGGCTGGACGATCACCTGCATTCACCCGAGACCGGCCAGGAAAACACCCGTGACTGGCAAAACGATGAACTATTCAGCGAAAAAATCGACAGCCGGGTCAGCGATGCCGAACTCAACCAGCACTGGGGCAACCTGCCCGGCAGTTTGCGCGAACGGATACTCGCCAACCGCCAGCCTCAACTGGATTACCGCAGCGTACTGCGTCTGTTCCACCAATCGGTGTTATCGCGCCAGCGTCGCCTGACCCGCATGAAATGCAGCCGCCGTTACGGTTTTCTCTACCAGGGCAGCCGCTACGACTTCACCACCCGTCTGCTGGTCGCCGTGGATGTCAGCGGCTCCATGGGCACCGACGACCTGGCTCTGGCATTCTCGATGGTCAACCGGTTTTTTCGTTACGGCATTGAGTCCATTGATGTCGTCGCTTTCGACACGGAAATCCAGGGCACGGTACAGAGCCTCAAGCGGGCTCGCCGCGAAATGACCGTCAGCGGGCGGGGAGGCACCAACTTCAATGCCGTGATCGACTACCTCGACCAACACCCCGATTACGACGGCGTCCTGATCGTAACCGACGGCTGTGCCCCCTGCCCGCGTACCCGCAAGGCCCGCCGAATTCCCCTGCTGTGGGTTTTCATTGATCAAGGAACCTGGGAAGCCTCCAACACCCGGTTGCGTAGTCTGGGCCGTTCGCTTTACCTCAAAAACCGCAGAGGCTGAATACACTGCCTCGTCAAACCGGCAACACGGACGATGCCGTCAATACACGTCCCGCAGATAACGTCCGCCCTGCATCAGGGCGGCAAGGTATTCTTCGGCCCGTTCCCGGCTGATGCCGGCCTCCGTTTGCACAATGTGCAGCAGGGTTTGGTGTACGTCCTGGGCCATGCGCGAGGCGTCGCCGCACACGTAGAAGCAGGCTCCGTTTTCCAGCCAGTCATAAATCAGCCGCCCCTGTTGCTGCATGCGGGTCTGGACGTAGACCTTGTCGGCCTGATCGCGGGAAAAGGCCAGGTCAAGCCGGGTC
The DNA here is from genome assembly GCA_903910005.1 of uncultured Methylococcaceae bacterium. GTDB lineage: Bacteria > Pseudomonadota > Gammaproteobacteria > Methylococcales > Methylococcaceae > CAIVXW01. The sequence continues at coordinate 28,377 of CAIVXW010000345.1, read as the reverse complement.
AGCACCCCCTGATGCTGACGCTGCTCCCATTCCTCGGCATAGAGAAAATCGCAATCGCGCCGCTGATCCCCGAAAAACAGCCAGTTTTTACCGGTCGCTCCGGTGGCTTCACGTTCCTGGATAAAGCTGCGGAACGGGGCAATGCCGGTGCCGGGTCCCACCATGATGACGTCGGTGTCACCGGCTGACGGCAACCGGAAGTGCGGGTTGGCCTGGACAAAAACACCGACCCGTTCATTCTGGCCAATCCGATCCCCCAGGAAGGTCGAGCATACGCCTTCGCGGTCGCGTCCGTGGGCGTGGTAGCGCACCGTGCCTACGGTCAGGTGAACCTGATTGCCGACCGCTTTCATGCTGGAGGCAATCGAGTATAACCGGGGCGGCAGGCGGCGCAGGATGTTGACCAGATCATTGAGGCTCCAGGCGGCGGAGGGAAAATCCAGCAGCATATCCACCAGGTGACGGCCGTAGACGTAATTCTGAAAGGTCTGTTCCGGTTGAGCCAGCAGTTCCCGCAGCGGCTGGCTGTCGGCGATGTCGGCATATTTTTCCATCAGTACCCGGCTGAGTCCGGTGATGTCCAGATGACTGTAAAAGGCTTCGCGCACGGTCAGGGTGTCCTGACCGGGACTGACTTCGCTGTAGCCATCCACATTGAGAACCTCCAGCAGGTGTTCCACGTAACGCGGGTTGTTTCGGGGCACGACGCCCAGGGCATCACCGGCCTCATAGATCAGTCCGGACGTGTCGAGGTCAATCTCGATGTGGCGGGTGTCCTTGCTGGAACCCTGGCCGTTCAACCGACGGTTGACCACAATGCGGGCCGGATAGGGGTTGTGCTTGCCGTAACCGTCCGGTTTATCACCGGAACCGGTCGACCGACTGCTGCTGAACGATACGCCTGGCAGGTTGCCAACATCCCCGGACACGGTGCGGTAGCGGTCGATGACGGCGTCCAGCCAGGCCGTGGCAGCGGGTTCGAAATCGGCATCGGCATCCACCCGGGGCAACACCCGTTCGGCCCCCAGTTTTTCCAGAATGGCGTCAAAATCCTTGCCCGCCTTGCAGAATTGCCGGTAGCCGCTGTCGCCCAGTGCCAGCACCCCGTATTGCAGCGGAGCCAGTACCGGTGCGTCCGGCCCGTGCAGGTAGGCGTACAGTTTGTGAGCCGGTAACGGCGGTTCGCCGTCGCCGTGGGTGCTGGTGATGATGAACACCTGCTGCTCGTAAATCAGTCGGGCCGGGTCATAATCGGCCATGTTGACCACCCGAAAACGGGTAAAACCGGCCTGTTCGATCAGGGCTGCCATGGCCTCGGCCAGACTCTCGCCATTGCCGGTCTGTGAGGCATACAGCAGCGTGGTCCATCCGGTTTCAACCCCGGCTGGCTCCGGTGCTGCCGCCGTCTTGCGCCAGTGGCGCAGCCAGCGGGCCAGCCAGCCCGGCGGGGTGTCGGCCTCGGTCATGACCCGCAGAAACCGGGTATGGCCCAGAATGGCCGTGTGGGCGGTCGGGCGCAGGTACCACACCAGACTGGCCAGGGCGAACAGAACCGCCAGCGGAGCCAGCACCCAGTCCATGCGGTAGTACAGCGAATCCAGCCGTTTGGCATCCAGCCAGGACGGCAATACATCCAGCCGCAACCAGGCCACATTGTGCATGTCGGTTTGTACAAAGTGACCATTGGCCGCCTTGAGGGCATAGCCGTGGCAGCCGGTCGTGGCACAGGTCTGCGCCAGATGGGCCGGATGGGTTGAGGCGGTAAACTGCTCGTCACGCTGGATGCCGTGGCGGAATCCGGTGGGCGCGTGGCAATCAATGCAGTTGGCGCCGGCCTCAACCCCCACCTGGATCAAACGACCGTGCAGACTTTTGGCATAACTGTCGACCGCATGGGTAAAGCGAAAACTGGCCGGTTTTTTCTCATGGGTCAGCGGGTCTTCCAGTTTGACCTTCTCCATGAGGGTCTGATTGGCATGGCAATCAATGCACATCTGGTTGGCATCGGCCTTGGAATAATTGTGACCGACCAGGCGGCGCAGGATATGGCCACTGTACTGGTTACGCCAGGTCTCGCCCTGATGACAAACCCCGCACTCGGTTTCAGTGTGATTGAAGGCCTCCTTGAAGGCGGCCATTTGGGTATCCTTGATATAGGGCGTGTTGGCGTGACAGCGACGGCAGGACGGATTCTGCTCATCGCTGGCTTCTTTCAGGCGATTGCCGCCGTGGAAGTCGCGGGTGGCCCCGGGAGCGTGGCCGGAACCGTGCGCCGAGGTTTTGAATTCGTCCACCACCGCCTTGTGGCTGAAGGGCTTGCCATCGGAGGGTTCCTCGACGTGGCAGGACTCAGCGCAGTTCACCAGGCCTTCTTCCGGCTTGTGCGGATAACGCTCAATCTGGCGGTGGCAGTCCTTGCAGGGTACGCTGCCGTGCAGCGAACCGTAATAATCGCTTTGCAGGATGCTGGCGACCCGCCTCACGCCTTGCGCGTCAATAAACTCCAGCCCCGGCAGGCCATGGCAGGAAAAACAGCCATCCGGATCACTGTGACGTTCGGCGGCGGCAACCGGGCCGGTCAACAGCCCGATTAACCAGAGCAGGACTATCAGCATCAGTTCATCCAGGCGGTTACGGCAATGACAGTGGCCACGCTGGTGAAAATGACGCCGTTGGCCACCCGCGCCCAGTTGACGGTCGGGGTTTTGGTTGGGGTTTTGGTTGGGGTGCGCGGCCTGATCTCAATGGCCTGCCACTGGGGTTCGGGATGTATCTGCACCCCGCGTTTGACCCGTTTGGGGGTTTTGTTGCGGGCGGCCGGTGTCCATTCAATGGCATTCCAGTCACACAAATCGACACACTCGTGACAGGACATGCACGACAATTGATCGACTACTGCCACCCGATCCACCATCTTGATGGCTCCACACATGCAGCCGTGGGCGCAGGCGTTGCAGCCGGTACAGCGTTGTTTGTCCACCCGGATGTGATAGGTAAAGGGAAAGCGGGCTCCCAGGCGGTTAACCAGGGCATCAATGGCTCCGATGGGACACAGAAACTGACAATACGCCCGCCCCTTGCTGGCAAAAAAACCCAGCAAAAACAACAGGGAAAGATTGGCCAGCCCTACGGTGGAAAACAGAAAGGCCAGGCCGGTGATGCCGCCGCTCAGGGCTTCGACAAAGCGCGGCACGGTGATGAAATTGCAGAGGGTACAGGCACTGATGCCGAGGCTGGGCATCAGCACCAGATAAACCCCCAGATAACCGTAGCGAATCTGCACCTGCGGCAACGAACGGTATTCGATCTTCCAGCGGTCATTGAGGCTGCGGCTGACCAGTTCGGCAAATCCCCCCACAGGACAGATGAACGAACACCAGATGCGCCCGAAGAAAAAGGTAAAGGTGATGATGGCAAAAAAGGCGATCACCCCGATCAGGGCCACCGAGACATGCATCCAGAGGTCATCCCAGTTCATGCCGGGAAAATAAAGGTAAAACCGGCGCATGCACAGTTTGCCGCACAGGTCCGTATTACCGGCCAGTCCGGGCAGGATGGCGGTAGGCCCGAGGAACAACAGGCAGGATAAGGCGATGATGGCATAACGGTAGCGTTGATAGGCAGGTACTGAGCGGAAGGCGTCAACGGCTTTGGCAGTAATGGCTTTCATGGCAGTGATCCGGGGGTGTGGGTGGGGAAATGTCAGTCCCTGAACTGGTGACAGGCAAGGCACAACGTGCCATCGCGGGCAGCCTGACGCAGCAGTACTTCCTGGCTGATGCGGCGATACTCCAGTTGCAGCGTGGTGTGCAGTTCGTGGTTCAGGCTGTCAAGCCGATCCTGTTTGTCGGCCTGTATGACCGCATTCCAGGGATGGGCCTGGTATTCGATGCCGCGTTCCGGATCGGCCGCCTGCACGCTGCGTCCGGCCGGGTTTTTGCGTTCATCAATCACGCCGTACTGATGCGGTGCGTGGCAGGTCGGACACATCACCTGACCCTCACCACTCAGCGGCAACCGGATACCCTGTTGCCGTTCGGATTCGCGGATGTGGCGACGCATCGCCTCATCCGGTTTGGCAGCCTGATGTTCCAGCGCATTGAAATGCGGGGTTTTGCCGTGGCAGCCGTAACACAGTTGCTCCGGCGGCAGCCGCAGCCGGTAATCCACTGCCCGGTGAGGCCGCTCCCGTTCTTGCGGCACCGCCTCGTGGCAATAGGTGCAATGGTCTTCGCGGATTTTTCCCGAATCATCCAGCATGCTGTGGATATTGGGCCGCTTGAGGGCGGCGGGGTCATGGCAGTTGGAACAAAATGCCGTCAGGGTGGCATAGGGACCGCCGCGCAGGAACCGGGCCGATTTTTTGTCCACCGTGCGATAGGGCATTCGTTCCAGGTTTTTCAGGCCGTGACAGGTACTGCACTCGACCCGCCGCTCGGGGCCCAGCGGCAGGTGTTCAGGCGTTGACCAGTCAACCGGCAACGACATCCCCACCGCATGGTGCAGTGCAGGCAGCCGTTTGCTGGTGTCGTAACTGGCATCCGGATCCTCCTCACCGGCCCGGGCCACCAGAGTCCATGCCAGCCATGCAATCAGGGCCAGATGCCTCACAGCCCGCCTCCAAAACCCTGCCCGTGTACGTGGCACTCGCCACAATCAGAGCGCGCATCATGCACACCGGACAGGCCATTGCCGGTATCCAGAGCCGCATCCTCCACCGAAAGATCATCCATCCGGTGACACAGCACACACACCTGGGCGTAGTTGCCGGGGGTTGATTCAATCGCCCGATAAGGCTTTGAACGCAGCAGCGGATTGAGCTGACTGACGCCCTTGCGGGAATCATCCAGCAGCAGATTACTGTTCCGGGTGCCGTGCATGACGTGGCAATCGGTACACTCGACCGACTGGCCGTAACGGTAGCCGCTTGACCCGCGCAGGCCGGAATAGGTACCGCCACCGCCGGCGGGATCACCGTGCCGGTCAATGTAGCGGTAGTTGTCCTCGATGGTCACCAGGGGATCATTGAGCCCGTACTGCGGACGAAGCTGGATACGCACGCCCCGGGGCTGGTGGGTCTGGTTGTGGCAACGCAGGCAGAAATCGCGCTGGCTGACATAGGGCGATGGCTTGCCGTCGGCATCGCGGAACGGGGTCAGATCGACCGTCAGTTCAAAGCGGCCGTCCATGTCGGATTTAACATGACAGAGCAAACAGTCACCGTCACCGAGTGGACGGTCTTTGCCGGTTGCGAAATCATGCCGGTGTGTGCCGGTCTGGAGCGGATGCAGCGGTAAATCCTGATTGTTGTGACACACCAGGCAGCGACGGGTCTGGCCGGTGCCGTTGTCGCCGTGACACCCGCCGCAGGTTTGATAACCCCGCTGTTGCACCACGGGCCGAATCAGCGGGGCATTGGCATGAATCAGCCGCAACACGTGGCAGCCCTGACAATTGGCTTTACCCCAGGCCGAACCGCGTTCGCCATGGGCCGGGGTCAGCAGCAGGTTGCCGGTCAGGGTCGATACCGTGTACTGCCTGGCCTGGGCCGGGGCGTTCCCGGCCAGCCCGCACAACAGCAGCAACAGCACAAGCAGCGGGTAAGCGGTGGGTTTCATCGTTGAGCCCTGTGGCATTCATCGCAATACGGGGTATTGTGACACCGCCCGCAACTCAGGGTGTCGATACGGGCTTCCAGCCCGTGCAGGCTGCGATAACCCAGCGGGTGATAGCCCTGCCCGGCCGTGTCCCGGCGCAAATGGCAGTTGGTGCAAAAAGACAAATCCAGATGGCATTCACGACAGGCGGCTTCGTCACGGCGACCGGCTTCACCGTGATGGTCGATATAGCTGTAATTGTGGTCAACCGGCCAAATTCTGGTTCGGTCGTCGTGGCACAAATCACACCGCCAGGGACCGCGTCGCTCGTCGACATGACAGTCGTGACACACCGCCCGGAGTGGTTCGTTGGCAATGGTGGTCAGGGATTTCAACTGTTTTTTGTCGGTCAGGGTGTTCGGCCCAAACCCGTGACACAACAGGCAGCTATCGCCCTCCTGTTCCATGATTTTGAAATGCGCCCGGTGCGGATAATGAATACCGGCTGTCGGCTTGTCTCCGGTGCGCCCGGTGCCTTGGACTTCAGGAAAGAGCGGCAGTAGATTGATTCCGGGCTTGTCGCGTTTTTCCCACCAGCGCGGTGGTTTGGGCGTTTGCGCGGAAGCGGCCTGTTCCGCAGACGACGCGGACGGCGTGTCATCCGCCGTCAGACGGGCATCGGCCAGCCCCAGCGATAACAGCATGAACAGGGTGAGGAGACGGAACAGCATCAGGGCGATTTGGGCTTGAAAGGGTCGAAGTAATAAATCGCCTGCACGGCGGCCAGATATTCATCCGGCAGGCGGGTGTTCCAGATCTGGCTGGCGGCCAGTTGCACGATCCAGTTGTTGCGTACCATGTAGCGAGCTTCGGCCTCAGCCCCGGCGGCCCGGTTGTCGCCGTAAAACTGCTTTTGCTCAAACCGCAAGGCGGTATTGAGCCGGAGCTGAAGCCGGGAGTTGACGGTATGACTGAGGGCCAGATACCCGCTGCGGGCCTGATCCACGCCCAGCCCCAGATAATCAAACTCGCCGGATAGCGACAGATTGGGCGTGATGCGGCAGGTCACGCCGGCATCGCCCCCGTAACCGTCATCGCCCTGACGGGTGGCATGCATCCCGCCGGCATACGCCGTCCAGCGTTCAGTCGGGCTGTAGTGTACGCGGGATTTCATCAGGGTTTGCTCGCCCAGCACATAGGCGCTGTAAAAGCGTTCGCGGAACGTCAGAAACGGCTCCCGAGGGCGGTAATACTCGTAACTGCCGCGCCAGCGCACGGTTTTCCCGAGATCCAGCCAGGCGGTGGTCAGGGCATTTTCCACCCGGCTTTGATCGCTGCGATACGTCCCCAGTACATTCACTTCATACTGGCTATACGGTTCAGCCCGCCAGTGTCCCCGCAGGGTCGAACCCATCTGCCAGCGATCCACGGCATCCGCCACCGGCGAGGGAGCAGCGGGTGTCACTGGTACGGTATATGGAATACCGGCATCGGCCAGCAACTGACTGGCATCGACCCCCTGCACGCCATTCAATACGGCCTGCTGGGTCGATAGCGGGTCACGGGTGTCAGACGCCGAATAGGCAAACCGCTGATACCCGCCGCGCCAGTCGATGCTCGTAAGCCCCGGCCAGTGCCCGTTGCCCCAATTCAAGGCCCAGTGACTGCGTACCTCCACGCCGCCCACGAAATCGCCTTCCACCGAACGCACATGGTCGATACGCCGGGGACGTCCGGCATAGGCTTCGACCGTCCAGTTTTGCCCCTGGGGGGTGTACGTCCAGTTGCCGCCATCCACCAGATAAAAGCCCAGATGGTCGGTGCGCTCGAAGCGGCCCAGTTTCACCCGGCTGTCGAATGCGGCATAGCCCTTGTCGAGATAGCCCTGATACAGCCTGGAGCCGCTTTCAAAATCAAACCGCCCGGCATGGCCCATCACATCCACCGCCCCCCTGAGATCACGGCCACCGTGCTCAAAGCCCATCTGCCCCCACACCTCGCCAAATACATCCGCCTGGCCGGTATAACGGTTGTCGGTTTGCAACTTGGTACGCACCTGTCCGTGCCAGGTCCAGGCATGAACCGGTAAGGCAGGGCATAACAGTAGCAGGATCAGGGGCAGACGCATGCAGGGTTGGGGCTTGGGTGGGAAGTTTTACTGTGCCCGGTGACGGTAGTGGACGTTCAGGGAGTCAGTTTGCATGGAATATCTCATTGTGAATCATGATTCTGGATGCTCCGTCACGGCAACAGCGGCAAGCCCAGTTGCTTGAGGAAGGCGTTGTGCTTTTCCCGGGCCGTTTCGATGGCCTGCGTCAGTGTAAGCAATTCGGCATGGATGGCTGACAAATCCACTGCCGCTTCCGCTTCCGCAGTGCTGATGTAGCGAGAGATGTTCAGGTTGTGGCTTTCCTTCTCGATTCGCTCCATCGACACACGCATGGAATAACGCGGTTCTTCACGTCCACCCTTCGCGGGCGGATGAAAGGTAATCATCCACGGCTTGCCGGGTGTGCTGGGCGACACCGAAATAGCGGCGCGGATCGAAGTCATCGGTCGGCTCGCTGGGAATACCCTCTTCCTCCGCCAGTTGCCGCAGAACGATTTGCACCAGCCGGAATTTCTCGGCGTGGGAGAGGGCCGCGACCGAGGGGAGCAGTTCGTTGACGCTCATGGCGTGGACTCCGTGGGGGTTTGGGGAAAAAGCTGCTGCATCAGCCCCATTTTATGGGTTTTTGGTGAGGAAGGCATCGGCGAAGCTATCCAGATGAGTGAATCAGATGGCAGGTACATCATTCCATACCTCGTCTTCGGCATTGTCCCAATCATCAAGGGAACTGGTCTGGGCAAGCATAAAATTGCGCCATTCCAGCGATTCTTCGCGTTGCTGTAAAAACAAGGCAAAATCCAGAACTTCCTGCACCAGTGTTTCGGGTAATGGTTTGACCGTCTGATAAAGTTGTTCGGCAAGATTCATAAATACTCCTCTATAAAATAATTATGAGTTAATACCTTACTCCCTTCCCGCTGGAAAATCACCGTATTTCCGACGTTGAGCCGGTTTGAGGCAGGCTTTCTGTCCCGGGATCGCGGGCGTCTTGCCCGCCACGCGGCCAGGATGGCCGCGCTACAGGGGAATCCATCCCTTCGTTCCTCCCCCTTTTTTCCTGATGACCCCAAGGGGTTCTGTCAGGGTTCGTGGCCTGGATCAACCGGATATTGGGGCTGGAAGGCAGGTAACGAATAATGACAGGGGTATAAATCCTCAACCCTGAATTGACTGTAACCTTCGCAGTAATAGCTAATGTCGATGCCGTTCATGAATAAAGCATTGAGTGACCGTCATGAAGCCCATCCCCCGATTACGGAGGAGGGGAGCCAATACGCTAACTTAATGGCAATGACGCCGGAGCGTGGACACGATCGACTGGCCCTAGCGGTGATGCTGCCGATCAGTCTCGGTGACTTCAGCGACGGCCCGGGATTCCTGCTGTTTTCTGGCCAGGGCCCAGAAGGCCAGGCTGCCGACCACGATGACACAGCTGCCGCAACTGCTGCAACGCCCCTGTTGCGGGATGGTACAACTGGAAGAAACCGCCGCATGACCCACGGCCATACCGGCCCCGGCCAGCCAGGGGGCTACTTGCTGGACACGGGGGTGGGCACGCAGGGCGGCAAGGAATCGGGATGGATTGTTCATGTGATTCAGGGGTTGGGGTTCAGGAATTAGGGGTTGGCATGCAGTGTTCACTCGCCACTCGCCACTTAACCCGCCACGCGGCCAGGATGGCCGCGCCACTCACAGGATGGCCGCGCCACTTACGGAATCCAGCAAACCCTGCGCCAGTGGCAAAACCAAGCAAAACAGTCGGTTATTGCGCCATGAGCCAGGTCGGCTGTGTGATTTGACCTACCCGGTGCGTGATTTGCCGCACCGGGTCTCTGGTCTCAGGCCCGCTGCGAACCGGCTGGAACAGTCGCCGCATCTTCCAGGGCGCGGGCCATGCGGTAACGGCGGTCACTGGCCGAAAGCAGGCCACCGGCGGCCATGCACAGCCCTCCCAGCCAGATCCAGCGGATGAACGGCTTGCAGTAGAGGCGGACGCTCCAGTCGCCGCCGTCCATGGGTTCGCCCAGTGCCACGTAAAGGTCGCGGGTGAGGCCAGGATCTATCGCGGCTTCGGTCATGGGGTTGCCACGTACGTTGTAGACCCGCTTCTCCGGCCACAGGGTATGGGGCGAACCGTCTCCCTGGCGGACTTCAAACTCGCCGCGCCGGGCCGTGTAGTTGTCGCCCTGTACTTCGGTGATGCCCTTGAAGGTAAACCGGTAGCCTTTCAGTTCGGCGGTGTCGCCCGGTCCCAGTCGCACGACTTTTTCCTCGCTGTAGCCGCCGGACAGGGTCACCCCGGTCAGAAACACCGCCAGCCCGAGATGGGCCAGGGTCATGCCATAGATGCTGCGCGACTGGGAGCGCAACCCCTGCCAGGTAGAATGTCTGAGTTTGACCCGTTGCCACAGGCTCAACAGGGCGGTGGCACTCAGCCAGAAGGCCATGCTGAGACCCGCCAGGGTGGTGATGTCGCGGAGGTTCCACGACAACGCCGTGGTGATAACCCCGAGCAGCAGGCTGCCACCCGCCAGGCGGTAGAGCAAACCGGCCTGTTTGCCCAGGCTGGCCTTGCGCCAGGCGACCAGCGGAGCCAGCCCGGCCAGCAGGAATATGGGGGCCATGACCGGGGCAAAAACCGCGCTGAAATAGGGAGGGCCGACCGAGATTTTGCCGAGCTTGAGGGCATCCAGCACCAGCGGATAGAGCGTCCCCAGCAGTACGCTGGCCGCTGCCGTCACCAGCAGAATGTTGTTCAGCAACAGCAGGTTTTCCTTTGAGAATAGTTCAAAGTGAACCTGATCGCGGATGGCGGGAGCCCTCAGGGCGTACAGCAACAGCGAACCGCCCACCACCAGGGCCAGCAGGATCAGGATGAACAACCCCCGGGTCGGGTCAGAGGCAAAGGCGTGTACGGAGGTCAGCACCCCGGAACGAACCAGGAAGGTTCCCAGCAGACTCAGGGAAAAGGCAAACAAGGCCAGGAGTACCGTCCATACCTTGAAGGCACCGCGCTTTTCGGTCACCGCCAGGGAATGCAAAAGGGCGGTCGCCACCAGCCAGGGCATGAAGGAAGCATTTTCAACCGGATCCCAGAACCACCAGCCGCCCCAGCCCAGTTCGTAGTAGGCCCACCAGGAACCCAGTACGATGCCAAAGGTGAGAAAAACCCAGGCAATCAGTGTCCAGGGTCTGGACCAGCGGGCCCAGGCTGAATCCAGCGATCCGCCCAGCAGGGCGGCCATGGCAAAACTGAAGGCCACCGACAGACCGACGTAGCCCATGTAGAGCATGGGAGGGTGTACCGTCATGCCGAAATCCTGTAACAGCGGATTGAGATCATTGCCGTCAGCCGGTGGCTCCGGATTGCGTACGAACGGGTTGGAGGTCAGCAGGATGAACAGCAAAATGCCGGTACTGACCAGCCCCATGATGCCCAGCACCCGGGCCAGAAACGGTTCGGACAACCCCTTGCTGAAATAACTGACCATCGCCGTCCACAGCCCCAGAATGGTGGCCCACAACAGCATGGAGCCTTCGTGAGCCCCCCAGGCAGCGGCAATGCGGTAGTACAGCGGCAAACCGGTGTTGGAATTTTCCGCCACATAGGCCATGGAAAAGTCATGATTGACAAAGGTGGCAATCAGACAGCCAAACGACACCAGCAGAAACCCGCACTGGGCCCGTCCGGCAGCCCGTCCCACCGCCATCCACACCGGAACCGCCCGGGCGGCTCCCAGCAATGGGTACACCGACTGCAAAACAGCCATGAGCAAGGCTACGATCAAGGTCAGATGACCCAGTTCTCCGATCATTTTTGATACTCCTTATAGTTGGGAACCCGTTGCCCGCTTTGTTCAAGGGCAGCGGCGACTTCAGGTGGCATGTAGTTTTCATCATGCTTGGCCAGCACTTCAGTGGCCTCAAACACCCCGGCGGCATTGAGTTGCCCCACCGAGATGATGCCCTGCCCTTCGCGGAACAAATCCGGCAAAATACCGGTGTACACCACCGGCAGGGTGGCGGGTCCATCGGTGACTGAAAAATGCACGGTCAGACTGTCAGGATCGCGCCTGACCGAACCGGCCACGACCAGGCCTCCCACCCGAAAGGGATAACCCGTGGGAGCCTCACCGCCACTGACCTGGGTCGGCGTATAAAAATACAGCAGGTTTTTCTGGAAGGCGGTCAGTCCCAGCCCGACTGCGGTAGCGACACCCGCCAGCAACAGGGCCACCACCGCCATGCGTTTTTGCCGGGGAGTCATGTTCCGACCTCGGCTGCAGACTTGCCGTCCTCGCGCTCAAGACGGCTTTTGAGTTGCCGCATCACGGCCCGCTTGCGCTGGAGCGGAGCCAGCAAATTGTAGATAAGCAGGGCAGCCATCAGTCCATACGACGTCCAGACGTACAGGCCATAACCGCCCATGAAAAAAAATTCTTGCCAGTTCATAATGTGTTCCTGGGGGAGGTAAACCCGGATCGGGGTTTATTCGCAAAACCTGTGGGATGAAGCATACTACAAAACCTTTGACCGGATTCGGCAATGACAGCGAACACCCTTCCGGTCGTCAATCGCCATATTTTCCGGAGAGATACGCACTTGATCATCAAAGACGTAAAGGGCATCAGCAAAACCAATCGTTCAATTCTGGCCGAACACGGCATATTCTCGGTGGAGGAGCTGGCCGCCACCGATGTGGATCAACTGGAGAAAATCCCGGGATTCAACCGAACCAAAGCCGCCCGCATGATCCGGGCCGCCCGCTACATGATCGGCGACCTGGCAACCAACCCGGATGCCCGGCAACTGTGGGAAAAGACACACGAGGAGGGTGAAATCACCAATCTGGCCGACCCGTATCTCTACATCAACCAGGAATTGAGTCTGCTGGAATTCAACCACCGCGTACTGGAACAGGCCAAGGATGTACACACCCCCCTGCTGGAGCGGTTAAATTTCCTCTGCATTTCCTGTTCCAATCTGGATGAATTTTTTGAAGTCCGGGTAGCCGGTCTGATTCAGCGTTCCGAACTCGGTTCCACCCGTATCGAAGCCGATCAATCCAGTCCGCAGGAAATTCTCCACAGTATCAGCCACAGAGCCCATCAACTGGTGGACGAACAATACCGGGTTCTAAACGAGAACATCATTCCCGACCTGGAACGGGAAGGCATCCGCTTCATTCGCCGCCAGGACTGGAACGACGCCCAGCAGGCCTGGTTACGCCGCTACTTTGAGGAACAGTTGCTGCCAATCCTTTCTCCCATGGGGCTGGATCCGGCTCACCCCTTCCCCAGGGTACTTAACAAAAGCCTTAATTTCATTGTCTCGATGGCTGGCAAGGATGCGTTCGGGCGGGACATACAATTGGCCATCCTGCAGGCACCCCGGGCACTGTCGCGCATCATCCAGTTGCCACCGGCGGAGACCCAGGGCGGGCCGCATGATTTTGTATTCCTGTCCTCCATCATCCACGCCTTCGTCGATTTGCTGTTTCACGGCATGAAGGTCAAGGATTGCTACCAGTTCCGGGTAACCCGCAACAGTGAAATGTATCTGGACGGAGAAGAAATCGACGATCTGTTGCAGGCGGTGGAGGGAGAACTGAGCAGCCGCAATTATGGCGATGAGGTGCGTCTGGAAGTGGCCGACAATTGCCCGGACGACATTATTGCGTTTTTGATTGACCAGTTTCAGTTGACCGAAGACCGACTCTACAAGGTGGATGGCCCGGTCAACATGAGCCGCACCCGCGAAGTATATGACCTGATCGACCGGCCTGATTTGAAATATCCGGGATTCACGGCAGGTTTTCCCAAAGGGCTGGCGGTCGGGCAGGACTTTTTTGCCGCCATCCGCAAGCACGACATTTTGCTGCATCACCCCTACGAATCCTTTAATCCGGTTATTGAACTGATCCGCCAGGCGGCCGCTGATCCGCAGGTGGTCGCCATCAAGCAAACCCTTTACCGGACCGGGCCCAATTCGCCGATTGTCGAAGCCCTGCTGCAAGCCGCCCATGCCGGCAAGGAAGTCACCGTGGTGGTGGAATTGCGGGCCCGCTTCGATGAAAAGGCTAACATTTCACTGGCGACCCGCTTGCAGGAAGCCGGAGTACAGGTGGTGTATGGCATCGTCGGTTACAAAACCCATGGCAAAATGCTGCTGATCCTGCGGCGCGAAGGCCGGAGTCTGCGCTACTACACCCACCTGGGTACCGGCAATTACCATCCGCGTACGGCCCGCTGTTACACCGATTACTGCCTGCTGACCAGCGACCAGGAGTTGGGCGAGGATATCCGCAAGGTATTCATGCAGCTCACCAGTCTGGGCAAGGTCAGCAAACTGCATAAATTGCTGCAATCCCCGTTCAGCCTGCATCAGAACATCATCAAAAAAATCAGCCGGGAAATTGAACAGGCCCAGGCCGGCAAACCGGCCAGGATCATCATCAAGGTCAATGCGGTGGCTGAACCCCTGTTGATTCGCACCCTCTACCGGGCCTCAATGGCCGGTGTACAGGTCAGGCTGATCGTACGCGGAATTTGCTCACTGCGTCCCGGTGTACCCGGCATTTCCGACCATATTGAAGTCCGCTCGGTGATTGGCCGCTTCCTGGAACACAGCCGGGTTTATTACTTTGAAAACGGCGGACACCCGGACGTATTTCTGGCCAGCGCGGATTTTCTCGCCAGAAACATGTTCCGCCGGGTAGAGGCCTGTTTTCCGGTGGAAAACCGCAAACTGGCTGACCGGATCATTGCCGACCTGGAACTGTACCTGAAAGACAACACCCAGGCCTGGCTGATGAATGCGGACGGCAGCTACCACAAACCGGTCAATTCAGGCGAACTCAACATCTCGGCCCAGTCGGCCCTGCTTGAGCAACACCGAAAGAGTTGAGCCTTCACCGTCAATAACACCTGACGCCGACAGCCGGGTCATTTGCCCGACACCGGCTTTCGGCAATACCCCGCAATCACCTCAAAACTGGCCCAGACCTCACCGTTCCGGTCAGCCGGGTATGCCGCCACCATGCGTTGCCAGGCCGATTTACCCTGCAGATGGCGGGCACGGTTGCGGGTCAGGTTGTGGGCACCCAGGCCTTTCAATTCGTGCATGAGGTCAAGTACACCGGCATACTGCAAGCGCGTCAGGGTTGAGTGCAACTCAACCCCGGCCCACCCGCAGCCGTCCAGCGCGGTTCGCAAGATATCCGGTTCGGGAAAATGGCTCACATGCGTATGGTCATCCGCCGAGGCCCAGGCTGCCCTGAGTTCATGCAGGGTGGCCGGGCCAAAGGTACTGAATGCCAGTTGACCGCCTGGCTTGAGGACACGGTAAAACTCGCTGAAGGCAGCCGTCACCGAGCTGCACCACTGCAAAGCCAGATTGGTAAACAGCATATCCACGCCGCCATCCGCCACTGGCAGGGTTTCGGCATCGCCCACCACGCAGTGGAGCGGGTCAGCATCAGGCCAGTGTCGCCGGGCCACCCGCAGCATGCCCTCGGCCAGATCAACTGCCAACACCCGGGCCTCCGGCCAGTGTTGGTGCAGATGGCGGGTCGGATAACCGGTACCGGCTCCCACGTCAAGAATCCAGTCAGGCCTGTGCCGGGTGGTTCGGGCAAACCAACCGGCCAGCACGGCATCGGCCGTGGTTCGCTGCAGACCCGCCAAACCATCATAACCGTCCGCCGCCCGGCCAAACGAACGCCCGACCCAGTGCTTCTCGGGCACGCCCCCTTCACCGCAGAATACTGCCGGGTGACTCATGGCTGACCTGACAAAAAACGGCGGATCAGGCTAAGGGTCTCGTCCTGGTGAGTCAGAAAAGGCAGATGACCGGCACTGTCCAGCAGGTGGACTTCACACCGTCCTCCCAACCGGCGCATGGCCGGGCCGAGTTCCCGTGGTGTTAGCCGATCCCGCCCCCCCAGAATCTGCAGAACCGGCTGGCTCAGACCGGCCAGCACCGCCCTCAGATCGGTTTCCTTCAGGAGGCCAAGCCCTCCCGCCAGGGCACCCGGGTCTGGCCGGGGGCAGTCCAGCAAGCGGGCCGCCAACTGCTTGTGAAAAACCCTGGCCTGATCCTGCCCCATATTCTGCAACAGCAAAAACCGCCGGAGACTGGCGGCATAATCACTGGCAAAGTCATCAGCGAAGCGTTCCAGCAAGCCGGGCTCCAGTCCTGGCCAGTCAGTATCCGCCAGAAAGCGGGGGCTACCCGCCAGCAAAATCAGCCGATTGACCCGGTCAGGATGGCAATGGGCGACGTTCAGGGCAATCAGGGCACCCAGCGACCAGCCCAGCCAGTGAGCCCGTCGGGGTACCGCTTCCAGCACGGCCCGGGTCACCGGTTGCAGCGAAAACGGCGTCAGGGCCGGACTACGGCCGTGACCGGGCAGATCCACCAGCGTCACCCGAAACTGACTGGCCAGGCGTTCGGCAAAATCCCCCCACACCGCACCGTGCATGCCCCAGCCATGCACCAGCACCAGATCCGTCCCCTGACCCAGGGTGCGGGTATAAAGACCTGATTCCGGTTTCAGCATGCGATCCCTCCCGCCGGGTTGAAGCGATCTTCAGGCATCCACTGCGTGAGGAGGGCGTCCAAAGCCGCAACCAGGGCATCAACCTGATCTTCGGTATGCAGGGCCGACAGGGCAATCCGCAAACGGGCGGTGCCCTCGGGCACCGTCGGCGGACGAATGACCCCTACCCAAAATCCCGCCCGGGCCAACTGCTGTCCGGCTTCGGCCGCCCGCCGGTTGCTGCCCAGAATCAAGGCCTGAATCGGCGTAATCGACGGCAACAGCAGGCCGTGCCAACCGCAGGCGGTCAATCCGGCCCGCAACCGCGTCACCTGTTGCAACAACCGCGTCCTGCGCCAGGCTTCCTCCCGCACCAGCCTGAGACTGGTGAGGGTAGCCATCGCCAGAGCCGGTGGCAGGGCGGTGGTATAAACAAAGGTACGTGCGGTTTGCAGCAGACAATCAATCAGATCAACCGAACCGGCCACGAAGGCACCGAATGTTCCCAGAGCCTTGCCCAGGGTTCCCATCAGCACCGGTACCGCCGCCGGGTCACTGACACCGCCGTGTTGCAGACTGCCCTCCCCGTTCGTTCCCAGCACCCCCAGTCCGTGTGCATCATCCACGATCAGGCAGGCCTCCCGACGGCGGGCCAGGCGGGCCAGTTCGGGCAACGGAGCCAGATCACCATCCATGCTGAACACCCCGTCGGTAACGACCAGCCGGTTGGCTACCGGACACGCACACAGACGACGATCCAGGGCGGCCACATCCAGGTGGGGATAACGGATCAGGCGGGCTCGTGACAACAGGGCACCGTCCAGCAGGGATGCATGATTGAGCCGGTCTTGCAAAATCCAGTCACCCCGCCCGGCCAGGGCAGACAAAATACCCAGATTGGCCATGTAACCGGTCGAAAACAGCAGGGCGCGTTCCCGCCCGGTAAAATCAGCCAACGCCTGTTCCAGAGCCTCATGGGCCGCTGAATGGCCCGACACCAGATGGGCAGCCCCGGACCCGACCCCGTAACGGGTCGCGGCATCACGCAAGGCCGCCACCACCTCGGGATGACTGGCCAGCCCCAGATAATCGTTACTGCTGAAATTGAGGAGGGCGCGTCCATCCACCTGCACCATCACCTGCTGCGGGCCGGACAATACCCGACGAACCCGGCGCAGACCGGCCGCATCCACCGCCGCCAACCGATCCTGCAAGCGTTTTTGCCAGTAAGGCCCGGCCTGCGTCTGCATCAGCCGTCCAGCCCGTAACCGGACAGGGTGAGTCCCAGACGGGCAAACAACTGCCGATCGCGCACTGCCTCGGGGTTGTCGGTGGTCAGCAACCGCTCGCCGTAAAAAATTGAATTGGCCCCGGCCAGAAAACACAAAGCCTGCATCTCGTCACTCATCCGGTCGCGACCGGCCGAAAGCCTGACCCGCGAAGCCGGCATGAGAATCCGCGCCACTGCGATGGTACGCACGAAAATCAGCGGATCAAGGTCATCGGTGGCGGCCAGCGGCGTCCCCTCGACCCGTACCAGCAGATTGATGGGCACGCTCTCCGGATGCTTCGGCAGATTGGCCAGTGTCAGCAACAGGCTGGCCCGGTCACGGGCGGTTTCGCCCATGCCGACAATGCCGCCACAACAGACATTGATACCGGCCTCCCGAACCCGCGCCAGGGTTTCCAGCCGATCCTGGTAGGTACGGGTGGAAATAATGCTGGAATAAAACGCCTCGGAAGTATCCAGATTATGATTGTAGTAATCGAGTCCAGCCGACTTGAGCTGGCCGGTCTGGGCATCGGTCAGCATACCCAGGGTCACGCAGGTTTCCATACCCAGTGCCTTGACGCCCTCGACCATGGCACAAACCTGCTCAATATCGCTGTCGCGGGGACTGCGCCAGGCCGCCCCCATACAGAAACGGCTGGCTCCCTGCTCACGGGCCTCACGCGCTGCCGCCAGCACCGCATCCAGCGGCATCAGGGCTTCACGGCCCAGCCCGGTGTCATAGTGGGCACTTTGGGGACAATAGGCACAATCCTCGGAACAGGCACCGGTCTTGATGCTGAGCAACCGGCTGATCTGGATATCTGCCGGATCGAAATGCTGACGGTGTACGCCCTGTGCCAGGAAAATGAGATCGTTGAACGGCAGGGCAAACAGAGCCTCCACCTCAGCCAGATGCCAGTCGTGACGTAACGCGGGCAAGGAACCGGAGGCGGATGCCGGGTGTTCGGCAAGGTACATGATGGAAAACTCCTGAAGGTTGACGGGAATGCGATCGGGTTCAGTTTGACCGGCAAAGATATAGCCTATCCCCTCCGGCGGTCAACCGGAAACACAGCATGGTAGCGAGGCCATCCTGACCACCGGTCAGTCCCTTGAGCCAACTTTCCGCATTCGCGCCATTCGGCTCCCCTCACCCGGAATTGTCTAGGTTCTGTTGACATAAGACAGCCGCCTGTGTAGACCTTCGCGTTTTTTCGCATGGCAAACCGACATGAACTCAGCAGCATACAATGACAAGTAATTCATCAAATTCTGCAAACCCTCCCGCAGGTGCGAGTGGGCAATGAAGCGCGTTGCCTGGCGTTTTTGAACGCCGTCGTGTGGATTCTGCGTAGTGGCACGCAATGGCATCTGCTCCCCGAATCGCTATCATTGCCAGGCGAAATGCCGTTCTGGCAGCGGCTTATGAACAGCACCCGGAACGCTTCAGAGGTCGTTGCCCCACCGCCCCCGCCTTACCCGAAGCCGCCTGGATCAATCCACCTGCAAAGCCCAACTTAACCACCAAACCCAACTCAACCACGGAGGAAACCCGACCCACCGCCCCCGAGCCACATTAACTTTCTACACTAATTTCCTGCAATCCCGTGTCTCAATGTCATTGACACATCCCGCGAACCGAACCGGGCGGGAAATTCGGGACGGTATTTGAGCGTCTTGAAGTGAGCCTCGGAATACGGTACGAAAACTGACATTTGTACAACGTGGTGCGATGTTCTGCACTTAGGCGGGTCAATCTCAGGCTTGCGGTGTTTTGCAAGCCCCGTCCTTTAGGGCGGGGTTATTGACTAAAGCGGCCCCGAGAGTTTGAAGTCGCAAGAGGCGGGTTGCCAGTGCCTGTTTGGGGCGGCCCTTTTTCCGTGCTTCCCCGAGGACTTCGGGGAAAATCTGAAGCCTGCATCGCGCCCATTGATCGTACCGGGCCAGGGTGTGAGCCACCCGCTCTGTGGCATATTGACCACTCAGGCCAGGCACCCCCCCGTGAAACCGTTCACGGGGGGGGTAATCGACTCATTCGTATGGTGTTGGCCGAAAAGGGTGTGACCCCGGCGGTATCACCCTGCCTGCCCCTGCAGCAGGGTTGTTGACAGCGTGCGGTTTCTGGAGCAGACGACTACGTTGCCACTGCCCCGGAACTTGAGTACCAGACCTTCACCGGTCGTGGCGGATCCCACCAGCGATCCGAAAAATCCCCCACTGGCATGGGGCGGCAAACCTGCCTCGTACTCAAGGCTGGATGACCAGGCGACTGCGTGGTTGTTATCGATCACTACTTCCCGTCCTGGCTGTACTGCCAGGGTGAAAAGCGAACCAAACCCCGATACCGCCAACTGACCCTGGCCATGGGCTTCCATGACGATAAAACCGCCGGTACCGCCAAATAACCCACCCCCGACCGAATTCATGCGGGAACGCAGTTCCACTCCCGCCTCTGCCGCCACGAAACTGCCATCGGACAGGGTATAGGCCGCCTGGGGAGCGACGTTGAGCAGGGCAATGCCCCCTGGAAGCCGGGGCGAGAGCAGACAGTCTCCCCTCCCCGTCACGGCTTCAATTTGCTGCTGAAACAATCCCTCGTCACCGGTAAAACTCCGCATCAGTGCCTGACCCAATCCGCCCTTCATTTGCCCCTTGATTCTGAGGGTGTCTTCCATCATCACCATGGCGTTGGTTTCACAGAAGATTTTTTCACCCGCTTCCAGGGTGACATGGAGGAAAGGGTCTACCTCGCCAGTGACGGTAAAGCAGGGCATGGCCGATTCCGGTTAACCGACGTTAACGCCGTGATCAGTAGCCAGTGCCTGGAGTCCACCGGCAAATCCCTGACCGACTGCCCTGAATTTCCATTCGCCATTGTGGCGGTAGATTTCACCGAACACCATCGCCGTTTCGGTGGAGTAATCTTCCGACAGGTCAAAACGGGCCAGTTCGGTGTTGCTGTCCTGGTTAAGCACCCGGATGAAGGCGTTGCGTACCTGGCCAAAATTTTGCCGACGGGTCTCTGCTTCATGGATGGTGGCGGCAAAAACAACCCGCTGAATGGCGGTATCGACCTTGGGCAGGTTGATTTTGATTTGTTCATCATCTCCCTCGCCGGCACCGGTTTTGTTGTCGCCGGAATGAACCACGGCCCCATCAGGTGAGGTTTTCTGGTTGTAGAACACAAAATGGGCGTCGGACAGCACCTTGCCACTATCGCCCAGCAGGAAAACGCTGCCGTCCAGATCGAAGGGACTGCCATCGGTGGAGCGGGCGTCCCAGCCAAGGCCAATTACGGCATTGACCAGGCCCGGATCGGTTTTGGAGAGACTGACGTTGCCGCCTTTTTGCAAAGTGATTGCCATGGGATATTCCTCCTTTGGATGTATGGAGTGGGTTGAAAAATCAGTGAATCCATAACCGGATGACGGCCACGGTGAAGGCCGCGGCAATGGCATCATCCAGCATGACACCCAGCCCGTTCTTGATGGAGCGATCCACGTAACGAATGGGCCAGGGTTTTACGATATCGAAAAAACGAAACACGGCAAAGCCGGCAAGCTGCCAGCCCGGGCCGTCGGGAATCAGGGCCAGCACAAAGGCCATGGCCACAACCTCGTCCCAGACGATGGCGGGATGATCGGCTTCGCCCAGAAACCTGCCGGTAACATCACACAACCAGATGCCCAGCACGAAGGCCGCTGCAAGCAACCAGGGCACCAGCCCGGGCAGACCCGGAGCGGTCATGAGGTAGTACAGCGGAAAACCCAGCAGGGTTCCGACCGTACCGGGTGCCCGGGGAGCCAGACCGGTACCCAGGCCCATCGCCATACAATAAACCGGATGGGCCAGCCATCGTAGCCGGGAGGATGAAATCATGTTGATTTTTTGTTGCCGCGCAGGCCCAGCAGTGAACCACAGGAAACCAGAATGCCGCTGGGCTGTTTGAGCTGGGCCAGGCGGTAGCTTTCCGAGGATATCAGCGACACCAGAATCACGATGACTCCGCTCAGACCGGTGATGATTTCCGGTATGTGGACGCTGATGCCGGCCAGCATGATGCCGGCCAGAATGCCAATGGCCCAGTGGGCACCGTGTTCCAGATAAACGTAGGCGTCCAGGGTGCCTTTTTCCACCATGAATACGGTCAGGGAGCGCACGAACATGGCTCCAATCGACAGGCCCAGAATGATGATGACCAGGTCACGGGTCACGGCGAAGGCACCGATGACCCCGTCGAACGAGAAGGAGGCGTCGAGGACTTCCAGGTAGATGAAGCCGATGATCCCGGCCCGCTGGGCCGGCCCGATGACGGAATCGCCCGGGGTCTTTTCCTCATCCATCAAAAAAACATCGAAAGAGCTGACCAGAATATAGAGCACAATGCCGGAAATACCCGCCACCAGCATGGAAACCCGCTCCACTTCGCCCAACGGCAAAAACCGGTAGAGAATCAGGAGTAGCACCAGGGACAACATGGCCTGAACCGAATCCAGTTTACCCAGTTTCATCAGACGCTTTTCGATCACGGCAATCCAGTGCCGTTCCTTGGCGTCGTCCAGCATGAAGTGCAGAAAAACCAGAAACAGGAACGTACCGCCAAACGCCGAGATATAGGTATGGCTTTGCTCCAGATAGCGGGAGTATTCCTCTGGATGCTGGAAAGCCATGAGGGCGACGGTATGCAGGGACTGGCCGGTTGCCATGGCGACGATCAGGATGGGGAAGACCAGCCGCATGCCGAAGACCGCGATGACCATGCCCACCGTAAGAAACAGTTTCTGCCACCGGGCATTCATGGTTTTGAGTACCAGTGCATTGGCAACCGCATTCTCAAATGACAGGCTGACTTCCATGATACCGAGAATCAGGGCCAGAACCATGGCAGTCAGGCCGCCCTGCGGAGAAGTCAGCCCCCCGCCCCAGGCAAAGGCCAGAACCAGGCACAGCAGGGTGATGCCAATGGAGTAGGTAAAGTATTTCATCGAAATTTGCGCGAGAAACCCCGTCCTTGACGGCAGGGAGGGATAGCACGTGACGTTTTGCGTCACCCTGTTCCCGCAACCTCCAACGTTGTTGCTATCTTGGGTTGTTTGGAAAATTTCCGCGTTACTTTCCGTCAGCCGGGTGGCCAACCCAGTTTGCGCCCGCCCAGTACGTGCAGGTGCAGATGGTAGACTTCCTGGCCCGAATCGCCACGACAATTGATGACGGTACGGTAACCGCTGGCGGATAATCCCAGCAATGCGGCTACTTGCCTGACGCCCTGAAACAAGGCACCGGCCAGTTCAGGATCATCGGGTGGCAGATCGTCCAGGGTGGCGATGTGTAGCCGGGGTATCACCAGGGCATGGGCCGGTGCCTGGGGATGAATGTCGTGGAATGCCAGTATGCGATCGGTTTCAAGCAGGGTTCGGGGTTTGATGTCACCGGCGACCATGCGGCAGAAAATGCAGTCTTTCATGGGTGTTCGTTTATTGGGTTCAACCCGCTCCCGGGATTAAGCCGGGGGATACGGGGGGCGGTGTACAAGAGCCTGGAGACACGAGAAACGGCTGAGGGCGGGCGATATTATCGTGCAAGCAATCAGGCAATCAAGCCGTCGTTCCGCATAATTCAAAAAGTCTGACGCCCCTTGAAAGCGTGAGCCAGCGTGGTGCCGTCGACGTATTCAAGTTCACCACCGAAAGGTACACCGTAGGCGATACGGGAGACCTCAATGCCGACCTGGCGGATCATTTGACTGAGATAATGGGCGGTCGCCTCACCTTCTACCGTGGTACTGGTGGCGAGTATGACCTCGCGTATTTCTCCGCTTTTAAGGCGGCTTTCCAGCACATCCAGCCGGAGCTGGGCAGGGCCCATGCCGTCAAGCGGTGACAGTTTGCCGTTCAGTACGAAAAAAAGCCCCCTGAAACCGGTCGCCTGGGTAATGGCCATGACTTCAGCGGGGCTTTCGACGATGCAGAGTTCGCTGCGATCACGTCCCGGATCGGCACATAATCGACAGCGCGGGTCTTCACTAAGGGTACGGCAGTCGCCGCAGTGGCCAATCCTGTCCAGTGCCAGCAGCAGGGTTTCCGCCAATCGCCTGGCACCGTCCCTGTCGCGCAACAACAACTGAAAGGCCATGCGTTGCGCTGACCGGGGGCCGACGCCCGGCAGGCAGCGCAAGGCGTGCATCAACTGACCCAATACACCGGGAACCTGCATACCGGCTTCAGAACGGCATTTTGAAGCCGCCGGGTAATTCAAAACCCTCGGTAAACCGGGCCATCTTTTCGTCCCGGATCCGGTTGATGCGGTGTACCGCATCGTTGAAGGCGGCAGCCACCAGTTCTTCCAGCATATCCCGGTCGTCGCCGGTCAGGCTGTCGTCAATGGTAACCTTGCGTACGTCCTTGTTTCCGGTCATGGTGACCTTGACCAGCCCCCCGCCGGATTCGCCCAGCACCTCCAGGCTGGCCAGTTCTTCCTGGGCTTTTTTTATGTTGTCCTGCATCTGTTGGGCCTGTTGCATCAGGCCTGCAAGCGGATTTTTCATCGAAAGCTGCTATCTTTAGGGTTGTTTTAAAAATAACGCGCACCTTGTGGTGCGTCTTCACGTGCTAGCGGGTTGGTTACCGCTTTCCCGGGCCAGTCCGGCCCTCAGGAGTTCCCCCCTGCGAATGATGGGTGATTCACAGCGGCTGGGTGGAACCCGGAACAATCCTGGCTCCGAATTGTTCCCTGAAGGCATTGACGGTGCTGTCCTGTTCGATTTCACGTTCTGCGGCCTTCTGGCGTTCGGCCTGTTCGCGGCTGGCCTGGGCGGCGGGGGTCTCCAGTGACCGGGATTCGGTTGCGTCTCGTACAATCAGTTTGATGGCCCGACCCAAATGCTGACCCAGTGCGCTTTCCAGGTTTCTGACCAGACGATCCGTCCTCAGATTGGCTCCCTCCGCAGCCAGAACCAGCACACAGCGTTCAGCCTCCAGGCTGTGTAAATGGCAGTGCAGTGCCAGTTGCCGGGTGATTCCGGTGAGGTTCATGGCCTGAATCATGCCCGCCCAGTCGGAGCCAGCCGCTGCCTGTACCGTTCCGGCGGTGGCCGCCTGCCCGGGTTGGCTCGAACCAACTGCCCCGGGCGCGGGCACGGACACATCGACCGGAGGGGGAGCGGGTGCGGTTCGCAGCGATGGCGGGGCCGGTTGCGGAGCAGGGCGATGCGGGGCAAGCGAGCCATCAGGGCGGAAAGCGAGCATTCTCAGCAGAACCATCTCGAATCCCATCCGGGCATCCGGAGCCAGGGCCAGGTCTTTTTGTCCCATGAGCCCGATCTGGTAAAACAGCTGTAATTCCTCAGCACCGGCCTGGCGGCTGAACTGAAGGATTTCGGTGGCATGGTCGTCCCGACGTGCAACCTCGGGCACCCACTGGGCCAGGGCGATATGGTGCAAAATCACCAGTAACTGTTGCAGTGCGTCGGCAAAATTGGCCGAATGCTCTGCCAGATCATCAATCGCCTGCATGAGTCCGGCGGCATCACTGGCCAGCAGGGACTCCACCAGTGCCAGCAGGGGACGCCGGGCCACGGTTCCCAGCATGACGTTGACCTCGCTGTCTTGCAAGCGACCGCCGCCATGGATGATCGCCTGATCCAGCAGACTCAAACCATCCCGCATCGAACCATCGGCGGCCCGGGCCACCGCACGCAGAGCCTCCGGCTCATACTCAATGCCCTCAACGTCCAGGATATGGGCCATGCGGGTTTTGATCTGGTCGACGCTGAGTCGTTTCAGATTGAATTGCAGGCAACGGGACAGGACGGTAACGGGAATCTTCTGCGGGTCGGTGGTCGCCAGCAGAAACTTGACATGGGGCGGTGGTTCTTCCAGGGTTTTGAGCAAGGCATTGAAGCTATGCCCCGAGAGCATGTGAACTTCGTCAATCAGATAGATTTTGTACACGCCCTGGGTAGGGGTGTACTGGACGTCGTCCAGCAAGTCGCGGGTATCTTCCACCTTGGTGCGCGAGGCGGCATCGACCTCAATCAGGTCAACGAGACGCCCTTCATCCAGACCGGCACACAGGGAACAAACGCCGCAGGGGTTAAAATCCTGTCGTTGCTGGCAATTGAGGGCTTTGGCCAGAATCCGGGCCAGGGTAGTTTTGCCTACGCCGCGAGTCCCGGTAAACAGGTAGGCGTGGTGCATGCGATTGAATTGCAGGGCGTGTGTCAGGGCACGAACCACGTGTTCCTGACCGACGATCTCGTTGAAGGTACGGGGACGCCACTTGCGGGCCAGCGCCTGATAAGGCATGGCGTTCATGCGGGTAACCAGATTGAACCGGAAATTAAGGGGGAGTGTTTCTGCAAAAGGGGGGGAGGCCAGTTGCGCCAGTGATATCCGGCACACGAATCAACTGCTACCGCTGCTTTCTCACGAACCTGACGGGGTTCACAATCTATCGCTGCCGGGAACCAGCGCAACTTGCCATTGCGAAAGCGCGGCATTATGCACAACCGTAACCTTTTATTCAAGCACTGATTTGAGGTGAGTGGCGCGGCCATGTGGCGCGGCCATCCTGGCCGCGTGGCAGGCAGCAGGCAGCAGGCAGCAGGCAGATGGCGAGTGAACACTGCATACTGCCCCCTGACCCCATCCTCCCACCCTAAGGTATACTCGGAGTGCTTCCCTTCCTTATCGACCAACCGGAGACCTGCCATGCTGGAAACCTTTGCTTATGCGGCCAATTCGCCTCAATCGCCCCTGCTGCCCTTCTCGCTCAACCGTCGCGAACCCGGCCCGCACGACGTGCTGATCGACATCAAATTTTGCGGTGTTTGCCATTCAGACATCCATCAGGTGCGTAACGAATGGGGTAATTCGAGCTATCCCATGGTGCCGGGCCACGAAATCGTTGGTATCGTCAACCGAACCGGTTCTGCCGTCACCCGCTGGAAAACCGGGGATCGTGTGGGGGTGGGATGTTTCGTTGATTCCTGTCGAACCTGCGAGGCTTGCACCAGCGGTGAGGAACAGTACTGCGAGCAGGGTGCCAGTTTCACCTACAACTGTTACGAACAGGATAAGGTCACCCCTACCTACGGCGGCTATTCCAGGCACATCACGGTGGACGAAAACTATGTGGTCAGAATCCCGGAAAACCTGCCGCTGGATCAGGCGGCTCCGCTGTTGTGCGCCGGTATCACGACCTACTCACCGCTGCGTCACTTCGGGGTAAAACCCGGCGACCGGGTCGGGGTCATCGGTCTGGGGGGTCTGGGACATCTGGGTATCAAACTGGCGCGGGCCATGGCGACCCATGTCACCGTGTTCAGTCATTCTCCCGCCAAGCAGGCCGATGCCTTGAATCTGGGAGCCGATGCGTTCGCCAGCACCACCGATCCTGACACCTTCACCCGCAATCGGGGCGGCTTCGATTTTATACTCGACACCGTATCGGCCAACCATGACTACAATGCTTATCTAAACCTGCTGCGCCGGGATGGCACTCTGGTGCTGGTGGGATTGCCGGAACCCACCCTGCTGGCGGCCGGTTCGTTGATTTTCCGTCGCCGCAGACTGGCAGGATCGCTGATCGGCGGTATCCGGGAGACTCAGGAAATGCTGGATTTTTGTGCAAAACACCAGATCGTGGCTGACATTGAGCGCATTGGTTTGGCAGACATCAACCAGGCTTACACACGCATGTTGTGCAGTGACGTGCGCTATCGTTTCGTCATTGATCTGGAGCGGGACTGAATCGCCGCCCCAGGTGGCCTCCCGGGCGGAAGGCCACCGCATCAGAGGGTACTCAAACGGCTGCGAGACTGCCTACAACCACAAAAGCAGCAATCCAGCCCAGAGCCAGGGTAAATCCCCAGACCAGACCTTCACCCAGCATTTTCAGAAATTTGAACATGGGAAAACCTCATTGATGATAAAAAATGGACGATTGCACAAGGACAATGCGACGGACGACCCGCTGCACTGCCGGGTTGCATTGTAGGTTCGGAATGCGCTAACGGGAAGGGGGGTGATGAGCAGCAGTAACAATGGCTTGATTGAACTGTCGACACAATCAGACAGATCGGGTCTGGCAGGTCTTGCTAAAATAACCGGCGACCTACCGGGCAAAACCCGACGGTCGACCAGTCAGTGACAAGCCTGCTCCCATTCCGTTGGCGGTCACATTGCGGCCTTTTATCCCTTCCCGCCCCGGAGGCGGGGTTTCTTGCGGAGTAACTGATGAACCCTTCAGAAGCATTCGTACGGGCCGGGATTCTCGATTATTTTGGCCAACAAAAACCGTATGAGGATCACGTACTCAATCTGCAGTACTTTTGTGATTCCTGCATGACCGACTGGACAGCCGAGCAAAAGCTTCTGCTGGAACCCGCGCTGGTCAACCTTATTCGGGATGGCATTCTGGCCAGGCAGGACGGTTACATCATTCTGACGGTCAGGGGGTTATCGGTTCTGATAGACCGGCAAATCCGCTCCGAATCCGCAGAATCTGATCCACCGCCCCCCTGTCTTGCCTGAATTGACATTGAGTCTGACCGCGCTGCCGTTCAACCCGGATGAGTCGACACTATCTGCGACATCTGTTTGAACCCCGAAGCATTGCGGTGTTCGGGGCCAGCCCCAAAACGGAATCGGTTGGCGGACAGGTGTATCGGAATTTGCTTGCTGGCGGCTTTTCCGGCCCGGTGTATCCGGTCAATCCTGCCGCTCGGTAGCTACGGGGTACGGGCAGACCTGGTGCTGTCGGCTGGCTTTGAGTCCCTGACCCTGTTCCTGAAAACGCCCCGGCGCATCATGGCCCTGATGGCCATCATGACCCTGTGTCTGCTGGTGTATGCGGCAGT
>CAIVXW010000344.1 GCA_903910005.1 uncultured Methylococcaceae bacterium | reverse complement strand
GCCGCCCTGCCGTGAGTCAGCGGCCATAGCTTAAATTCAGCGGGTTTTTGTCTTGACTTGGGGTTCACTTCAGGGAGGCGCAAGCCTTCCCTACCCCTATCTATATCTCACCACTCACCACTCGATGGGCAGGGTCAAGGGCTTGTCGCCGGTCATTTTTTCCGTAAAACTTCGCGGTTTGCTCACCATCCGTCACAGCGTTCATATCATGTATCACAAGGCCAGCGTCAATCAATACAGTCTTCCCATCGTCAAGCAACTCATTTCCAGCGCAGACAAACTGCGTCTCAACGTTCAGACCCTGGCCAACGGTGCCACCCTGATCGACGCCGGCATTGAGGCCCGGGGTGGGCTGGAAGCCGGGCGGCTCATCACCGAAATCTGCATGGGCGGTCTGGGTAGTGTCACCCTGACCCACAATCCGGTTTTTGCCCGCTGGCCCCTCAGCGTCAATGTCCATAGCACCAATCCGGTCATTGCCTGCCTGGGCAGCCAGTACGCTGGCTGGAGTCTCTCCCACGGTGAGGGCAAGGGAGCCTTTCATGCCCTGGGTTCGGGTCCTGCCCGGGCACTGGCCACCAAACAAAAGGACGGCGTGGAAAAACCCGTAGAGGAATTGTACGAGGAACTGGGTTACCGGGATCGTGCCAGCGAAACCGCCATTGTGCTGGAAGTGGACAAAATTCCCCCGGTTGAGTTGGTCGACAAAATTGTCAAAGCCTGCCAGGTTGAGGCTCCTGGGGTCTATGTGATCCTGACCCCTACCTCCAGCCTGGCCGGCGGAATGCAGGTGGTGGGACGGGTGCTGGAGGTTGCCCTGCACAAGGCTCACTCGCTGCATTTTCCGCTGGGCAATATCCTCGATGGCAGCGGCTCGGCTCCGGTTCCGCCGCCCCACCCCAGTTTCGTCAAGGCCATGGGACGTACCAACGACGCCATACTGTTTGGCGGAACCGTTCACCTGTTCGTCAAGGGCAGTGATGAAGAGGCGGAAAAACTGGCCTGTGACCTGCCGAGTTCGGTATCCCGCGACTATGGCCGTCCCTTTGCCGAGGTGTTCAAGGACTACGGCTATGATTTCTTCAAGGTCGATCCCATGTTGTTCAGTCCGGCCCGGGTGATCGTGACAGCCGTGGAATCCGGTCGCAGTTTCCACGCCGGACGTCTGGATGAAGAACTGCTGGAGCGTTCGTTTAGTTGATTGCCCAGCGACGTATCGCCATTGTCACCGATGACCCGGGCTGGCACGGTGCCCGATTGCGGGATGCCCTTTCGGCCCGGCATTATGGCTGCCACTACACGTCCCTGGCGACAGGGCACCTGCAACTGGATGCCTCTCCCGTTCCCGTCCGGTTGGCAGGCTTTGACACAGCCTTGCCGAGCGGGGTGTTCGTCCGGGGCATACCCGGTGGCAGCCTCGAACAGGTGACCCTGTGCCTGGGGTTGCTGCACGGCCTCAAACGCCTGGGCATTCCGGTTTATAACGACGCCGGTGCCATAGAACGTACCGTCGACAAGGGCATGACCAGTTTCATCCTGCATACGCACGGTATTCCGACCCCACCCACCTGGGTGATTGCCGACCGCAGCAGGGCTCTGGCCCTGATTCAGCAGCAACTGGCCGAAGGTCATGCCATGGTTTACAAACCCCTGTTCGGCTCGCAGGGACTAGGGCTGCACCTGTTCCGCTCCCTGGATGACCTGGCCCACTGGCCCGATGAACCGGGGGTTTATTACCTGCAGCGGTTTATGGACAGCGGTACCCGGTCGCATGATTACAGGATTTTTGTCATTGACGGGGTGGCGGTGGCCGCCATGAAACGCTGCGGCAGTACCTGGCTCAATAATGTTCACCAGGGGGCGCAGTGTGAACCCCTGACCCTCGCCCATATCCCGGAACTGACCCGACTGGCCTGCGCTGCCGTGCGGGTACTCGACATGGATTATGCCGGGGTCGACATCATCCAGGATAAAACCGGGGGTTTCAGTGTGCTGGAAGTGAACAGCATCCCGGCCTGGAAAGGCCTCCAGGGCGTGACAGCCCTGTCCATTGCCGACCGGCTGGTGGCTGATTTCATTGAACGTCGGCTGGAAAAAAAAGAGCAGGTTTTCTCGCGGAGTATCCCATGAACAGCGCGGCCCTGCGCCCGTTACTGCAACAGGCTTACATTGAGGCCTGCGAGGCCGAATTGCGGGCCTTCAAGCCCGGCAATGTCAGCGTCCATTCCGAAGGTCACGGCATGACGGTGGAACAGTTTCGCCAGAGTGCCCGGGTCAGTGCCCCCTGGTTGCTGGCGGAAAACCTGTGTTTGGGTGAACAGGTTTTTTACGCAGTGGAAACAACGCTGGGGGTTACCGGCTGCAATACCAACCTCGGCATCGTGCTGTTGTCGGTTCCGCTGATCGCAGCGGCTGCCGCTGCCCACGCGGCGGGAACT
>CAIVXW010000343.1 GCA_903910005.1 uncultured Methylococcaceae bacterium | reverse complement strand
GCATGGCGCAGGGCTTCGGCCACAACCGGCGGCAGGGGCGGATCTACGCCGTCGTAGCGGTAACGGGGCGGTGCCTTGTCCAGTTCACGGGCCAGTGAATCGGTGGTAGCCATGAGTTCACCGATCAGTTGTTGCAGGCTCACCAGACCCAGGGCGGCCAGTCGGGTCGCCAGTGCCCGCCATTCGGGCCGGGCATCAGCGGTCAGCAGGCGGCGGGCCTGCTGGCGCAGTTCGGCCAGTGCTTCCGGTGTGATGGCCAGCGACGTTGATCCCGCACCGTCCGCCTTGCGCCCCAGTTGTTCGCTGCTGATGGTCATGTAGCGGTAGAGGGTTGCCAGCACGGCATCCAGTTCCTGGCCCAGACGGGCCGGTTCCCAGGCCGCATCCGGGTCTTTACGCAGTCGGTCGTATCCTTGTTCGGCGGTATGGGCGGCATCGGTAATCAGATTGAATTCAAAGGTTCGGGCGTTTCCCTTGACCGTATGCATGTTGCGAAACAGAACCGTGCAGGTTTCGGGGGTTGGAATCAGGGTGGTTTCGATCAGGCAGCGGTTTTCCTTGAGCAACCGTTCCGCTGATGCGGTGAAATCACTGAATCGGTCAGGGGCAATCCGAATCAGTCGGGCGATGATGTCCAGTTCCTCGCGCTGCCGGGCACTGGCCTGTTCCAGGGTACGCAGGGCGGTGACGTCCTGAACGATCAGTAATACTTTTTCAACCTGATCGGCCGGATTGGTGATGGGGTTCCAGTCGAGTTGCAGGATTTTGCGGGTGCCGTCCGGCCATTCCAGTTCCATATCCCGCAGCAACAGATGCCGGTTGCATTCAAACATCATCCGGTCTTCCCCCAGGATGGCATCGAGTGCCACCCCCAACTGATCCCGCAAATCCACGCCCAGACGGGCCTGACTGAACAACGCCTCGTGCAGGTTACGGCCAGCCAGGGCCGACTGGGCAACAATCAGCCCCAGATGGGCCGAATACTCCGGATGAATCAGCCCTCCCGGAACGATGGTACAGACCCCCAGGGTCATGTTGTCCAGCATGGCATGGATGTCACTGGTTTTGCGGCTCAGTTCGGCGGTACGTTCCGTCACCCGCTGTTCCAGCGTGGCATTCTGTTCGGCAATCACTGCCATCATGCGGATGTTGTTGCGGATGAAATACACCAGCACCGCCATGAAAAACAGATTCATGATGCCGACGGCGATGCCCATGTACAGGGTGAGTGTGGCCGCCTCACGTGAGGCCTTGAGCGTTTCCACAAACTGCCGGTAACTGTCAGCCCGGAATTGTTGCACCGACTGGCGCAGTTCAGTCAGTGACTGGTTCATGCCCTGTGACAGGCCGGTCGAAGCATCCGGGTGTCGTTGCAGCAGGGCCAGGGCGGTTTCCCGGCCCCGCTCAAAATAGCGGGCCAGTGCATTCCTGAGGTTGCCAATGGCCTCGGCCTCGGTCGGGTAGAGGCTGAGAATCTCGCCAAACACGGTGTCGGCTTCGCCAAAACGCTGGGTTGCGGCTTCCAGTTCTTCCCGTTCGCCGGTCATCACCGCCTGCATGAAGCGTTCTTCCAGTTTGTCGATGCGGACGATGTTGGCATCGACCCGCTCCAGAATGGGGAAATACAATTCCTTGATGGTGGTCAGCCGTTCGCTGTTCCTGATGGAGGTTTGCAGGCTGTAAACCATAAAGGCCAGAAAAACCACGATGGCTATTCCTACCAGCAGGCTGACCTTCAGCATCGGACTGGTTTTTGATGTGTGCATGGAACCGCCCTCCGCAGGCTCAGGGGGTGTAAACCACCCTGACACCCGGAGCCACCGAGCCTTTGTCGATGTATCCGATCATGTTGGGATTGGTGGCAATGAGGGAGCGGATGGCCCGTGAGTCGGGAATTTCCCGTGGCGGGGAGGCTTTGCCGGTGAACACCAGTTTCGACCAGTAAGCCCTGAGCTGGGAGACGCTTTTGCCGGTGACCTTGTCGTGGAATTCAGTGTGCAGGCCGGAGGCGTTGTCCTGATCCAGCGGGACAGCCTGGGAGCCGTCGGGAAAGGTGGCGGCTTTGCCCAGAAACAGATCCGACACCTGGTTTTTGTCCAGCCGGGTGACTGGCGAGCTGGCATTGACGATGACGACGACGTCGGCCCCGGCCGACCGGGTAGCCAGGATCAGGGTCAGCAGGATAAAAGGTAGCGATGGCATGAGTGTTTTCCCTCAGAACACGAAATCGACAGACAGGCTGAGCAGGTCAACGGCCTGCGGTTTACGATTAAAGGCGTCCGTGGCCAGAATGAACCAGCCGCCGCAGGTTCCGGTTTGCCTGCCATCCCAGGGATCCGGCGAGGTGATGCATTCGGTTGTGGTGTGATCCCACTGGGCCTTGACGGCCAGATTGGCCATGAGGTCGTAACGCACCCCCAGGCTGACGGTGCGCTGATCGGTTGGATTGCCGCGCAGGAGTCCGGTGGTGATGAAATTGGTCATCGGGCTGCCCTTGTCATAGTCGAGCGGACTGTCGGAAACCATCTCCGAATAGGTGAGGTAGGGCGTCCATCGCCCGAAGCGGGCACCGCCCGAGAGATACCAGCTCATGAGGTCAGCAATGGAGGTATCGGTGTCGCGTCGTCCCCATTCGCCCGAAACAAAATAGTCACCGTTGTCCCAGGTGGCACCAACGGAGCCAAAACTGGCCTCTCCGTCCTTGTGGTTCAATTTACGCATCGGTTTGCATGCGGTGACATCGCCCAGACGGCATAACTGGTCGTAGGCTCCGAAAGCCAGGGTCATGAAGTTGGACGTCACGGTCATGCGGGTATGGATGTAGCCGGTTCTCAGGGTGAAATCTCCCAGGCTGGCCGATACGTTGAGTCCCAGAATTTGATCCAGTCCGATTTCACCGCCCCGGGCCGGTGTGCTGGAGCGTCCGACGTAGGGTTGCACCAGCCAGGTCACGGAGCCGGTTTGTGGCCGCCACAGCAGATCGCCGCCTTCCATGTGGCGAATGGGGGTGACGGAGTAAAACTCTACCGGCGGACGTACCCAGGGATTGGCGTAATTGACATCCAGATAATCCGACAACAGATAAATGGGCGGACGGATTCGCCCGGCCCGCACGTCCAGATCGGGGCTGGCCCTGAATTTGACGAAGCCCCATTGCAGTTCGGGATTCCAGCTTCGATCGGGAAATTGCTTGACCAGCATCTGTGCGGTCAGGCTGAAGCGGTCGGTCGCCTGCCAGTCCAGTTGGGCACCGGCTTTGGTATCAACGCTATACGTGAGGGGGTTGGTTCGCCCGGCTCCACTGGCGGCCAGGGTTGATTCAGCGGCAAAATCGGCTTGCCGGTTTTCGTTGTAGACAATGCCTGCCGTACCAAAACCCTTCAGGCTGAAACCGTGCCCCAGTTCCAGGGCCGGGACGGGTTGAATGGCCAGCGTGGCAGCCACGGCGAGGAGACGTGATGGCGTTTTCACACAATTTTTTCCATGGGTGAGGGTTTGATGAGGGCGATGGCCGTTCAGCCCGACTGATTGCGGTACCTGACCGGTCTGCTGCGGCATTAAAACATGGTGTGATATGTTTGCGGATTCAGGTCGATTTGGCAATGGGGGACAGATAAAAAAATCACTT
>CAIVXW010000342.1 GCA_903910005.1 uncultured Methylococcaceae bacterium | reverse complement strand
TCAGGGCCATCGCCAGGAGCATGTAGATTGAGGCGAATTTAAACAGCCCAAAATTGAGTTTTTCGGTTGGCTTGAGCACGCTGGCAACTGCCAGCACGAACAGGACAAGCGAAAGTACCACCAGTCCGCCAAAGTGCAGGTAGCTCAGGCCAATCTGCCATGCGGAGATGCCCATTGCTATTACAGCAATGACACTGGAAATGGCAATCGTCAGTCGGGTGGCGGGGAAGCCGTAGGTAGATGCAAAAGTGGGGATACCGGCAGCCTTGTAGTCATCGAAGTATTTCATGCTGTAGGTCAAGATGTGGGTTGGAATCCAGAACAAAATCCCCAGACAGAGCAGCAGTCCAATCCCGTCAATCCCGCAGATGCCGAGTGTGCGCCCGGCCAGGATGGGCATCCCACCCGAAATCCCGCCCCAGACAATGCTCCAGCAGGTGCGGCGTTTGAGCCAGAGGGTGTAAACCACCACATCGAAGAACAGCCCGGCGAAAACCACCAGTCCGTAGAGGGCTTCCATTGCCACCGCCAGACCAACCCCTGCCAGCGAAAGCGCCAGCCCCAGCCGCAGGGCTTCATTCGGAGAAACTTGTCCTGAACTGAGCGGACGCTTTTTTGTCCGCCCCATTTTGGCATCGATGTCGCGATCCCACCACATGTTCAACACTGTGCTGCCACTGATTGCCAGGAACAGGCTGAGCCCCAGTCCGGCCAGTGTTCCGACATGGAAAACAGGGCAACGGGCACTCATATATCCTGCCAATCCGGTGCTGAGCAGCAATCCTGTTTGCAGGCTTTTGATCAGGGGCCAATAGAGGCGGATTTTGGACATCGTGCCCAAAGGGTATTTTAGATTTTGGATTTCAGATTGTAAGGTCATGCGAAACTCCTGTTTGGACGGAAATAAGCGTAAATCGTCAATCAAAAATCGCCAATCAACGTGCGCAGCGGAAACCGACGCCGGGGCTGAAATACGTTGGGGTGGCATTATTCCGCACCCAGACGCGCAAATCCATATCGTAAACATCTTTTGAGCCGCCGCGCATGAAACGGTAGTGCATGCCTTCATAAACGTTTCCTGTCCACTGCCAGACGTTCCCGGCCATATCGTACAGACCATAGGGGCTGGCCGAATCGAGGGTGGCGTATCCGTTATACATCTTGCCGTTGTAGAAACCAACCGGTGAAGTGCGTGAACCGAAGCTGGACATATCTTCGAAAGGATCGCGGGATGAGTAAAAATTGGCGTTATTGAGTTGGATTTCCTCGCCCCAAGGGAAGGGGCGGGCATCCGTGCCGCGCGCGGCCTTTTCCCACTCCATTTCGGTGGGCAGCCGCCAGTCGTAATACCGGCAGTAGCCCCACGCGCCGAACCACGAAACCATCGTCATTGGGTAATTTTCGTAGCCGGGCTGAACCGAGAAGCGGATTCCGTCAAATTCAATTCTTTGGGATGGGTCGTTCAATGGGATGAAAACCCAATCCTCTGCTTTGATCTCTTCTTCGTGCTTGACTCCGTGGAAAGGGTCGCCGTCATACCACCCGGAGGCTGTTTCGCCGTTATCAGTGACTTTGATTGTCCCGTCAGCAAGCGCCGCGTTGAGGAAATCGGCGTACTGTGTGGCTGTAACATCAGTGATCATGATTTCGTAGGCTTGCGTGGTTTCCACTTCGTTGTGTTGACCGAAGAAAAACTCTCCCGCCGGGATTTGCGCCCACGAATTGGGGTCTATTCCTGTCTCAAAGGCAGGCATCGGAGCGTTCAAATCGACAGCGGCGCACCCAGCCAGTAAAACGGCGAGCAGGATGAGGATGGGAATGATACGCTTCATGAGTTCACCTCGTCCGACAGTTCGTGAGTCGTTTCCGTTTGCCAGCGTCCGCCCGGTTTGAACAAGTCCACCAGCCGCCAGACCAGCACTACGGCCAGCAGCGTCAGCAATGCGCCGAGTCCAAAATCCATCGCCAGCATCAGGCCGTTGACCAGCGGTTGCTGCGATGCCTCGCTGATGAACAGGCGCTTCATCTCGAAAATGGTCACGCCTGCTAGGGCAATATCCGAAAAGACCAGGATGCACCAGCCGTAGATTTGGCGGGCTTTGCCTTTCAACCCAAGCATGTCGCCGTAGTAGAACAGGATGATGGTGGCGATGATGGCCGAGAGCGCGTGCCAGTGACCAGTGAGTTCGATGCGCTCCTCGCGGGCGGGCCAGACGCGGAAGATTTCATCCAGCCGGACGGCCATGAAGATGCCGATGCCGCTGGTGGTGAAGTTCATGAAGAGCATTTGCCAGGTGGGGCCGAATTTGAGCGGATCGCGGACAAGCGCGGCCAGCTTTTGCCCCAGGTTGGGTTTGGCGAGATGCGCCGTGCCGTCCTTGATGAGTTTGTTCCAACTCCAGATGAGCAGGAAGAGCGCCGCCAGCATGGAGGGCGTCGCGCCGACGTTGATGACCATGTGCGCGATGGGTTCGAGCGGCGTGACCACGCCCCAAACGCCGAGATTCAGCACAATCGTGCCGAGAATCATCAGCGGCATGGCGATTTTCTGCCAGATTCCCTTGAAGTTCAGCCAGCGCCCGACGATGAGAGTCAACATGATGGCGATGAGCGCCAACATGATGTGCAGGTGGCCGATGACGGAGTATTCCATAACCGATTTTTCGGGGTA
>CAIVXW010000341.1 GCA_903910005.1 uncultured Methylococcaceae bacterium | reverse complement strand
TTGACATAAGACAGCCGCCTGTGTAGACCTTCATGTTTTTTCCCATGGCAAACCGACACGAACTCAGCAGCATACAATGGCAAGTAATTCATCAAATTCTGCAAACCCTCCCGCAGGTGCGAGTGGGCAATGAAGCGCGTTGCCTGGCGTTTTTGAACGCCGTCGTGTGGATTCTGCGTAGTGGCACGCAATGGCGTCTGCTCCCCGAATCGCATGCCCACTGGAACTCCGTATTCAAGCGGTTCTCGCGCTGGTGTGAAAAGGGGGTCTGGAATGAAATCCATGCCCGGTGTGTCGATCAGCCTGACCTGCAAGCCGTGTTCATCGACTCGACGGTCATCCGGGCCCATGCCTGCGCCGCAGGCGCAGCCGGGAGTTGCGCCGAAAACGAGGCGTTGGGTCGATCACGCGGCGGATTCGGCACCAAAATCCACGCGGTCACCGATGCTTTGGGAAACCCGCTGGACTTTATCCTGACTGGCGGACAAGCCAGTGACATCGGGCAAGCAGAGGCCTTGCTGCAACTCACCCCGGAAGGTGCCCAGGCACTGGCAGCGGACAAGGGATATGACAGTGATAAATTCGTCGCAGCCCTTGAGGCGCGGGGGATGGAGGCTATCATCCCACCCCGCGTCAACCGCATCAGCCCTCGTGAATGTGACGGGTTCGCGTACAAGGAACGC
Organism: uncultured Methylococcaceae bacterium; assembly: GCA_903910005.1. Classification (GTDB taxonomy): domain Bacteria; phylum Pseudomonadota; class Gammaproteobacteria; order Methylococcales; family Methylococcaceae; genus CAIVXW01. The sequence goes on along the minus strand of CAIVXW010000341.1, from coordinate 920 downwards.
CACTTGATTGAATGCTTTTTCGGCAAAATCAAACACTATCGGCGCATTTTTTCGCGATTTGAAAAGCTCAAGCGTAATTATATGGGGTTTCTGCGACTCGCTGCCGTACTCATCTGGCTGCGATAGCCTATGTCAACACAACCTAACCCGTTACCGCAGCAAAATCGCCAGTGCTGCTGATATGGATCGGCTACGGGGTTACGAAGGGATGCTGGCCCGTCTGTACTTTGCCGGTTTTCGCAACCAACTGGCCGATACGCCTTTCCGCTTTGAAAGCCGACAACGCCGCCCACCACGTGATCCGGTGAATGCCCTGCTATCGTTGGGCTATACCTTGCTGCTCGGAGAGGCGGTCGTGGCAGTACAAGGGGTTGGGCTGGATCGTTTTGCCGGTACCCTGCATGTTGCCGATGGCAGTCAGCCCTCTTTTGCCCTCGACATGATGGAGCCATTCAGGGTGATTGTGGACCGCATGGTCATTCAACTGGCCCGGCATACATACACCCCGGAAGATTTCGAGATGACCGACGAAGGCTGCCGCTGTCGCGATGGCCGCCGGGGCGCGTTTTACAAAGCCTATACCGAACTGATGAACCGGACAGTACAGTGGCGGGGAGAAAGCAGCAGTTACCGCCGACTGATCCAGCGTCAGGCCGGACGCTGGGCGGCCTGGTATGATGCTCCCGCAAACACTGAACCCGAATTGTGGAGCCTGGCCTGACTGAATTGTTGAGAATGACTCTCAGGCGGACGTTTTCCCCCTTTTGGTGCATCGACTGACAAACCCGCCTGGAATGCGGGTTCAGGGGGTGTTTGCACCAAAAAGGTTCGCCTGGAAAAAAAGCCTCATTTTATGCGGCTTCCCGCTGTTTTTTTGGGCACGGACGGTTAAAATGCGCCCCGTAGCGGCTGTTGGGCGA
>CAIVXW010000340.1 GCA_903910005.1 uncultured Methylococcaceae bacterium | reverse complement strand
CCCGTATCCACCATGCGCAGGCGCTGCCAGAGATCGGTCTGCATGACCCGGGCCCACTCACCGCCAGCCTGGGTAGCCGATTCCGACTTGAGGGCTGTCAGCGAGCCATCCTGCTTGGTGGCAAACAGCAATTCCGAGCTATTGGTCACAATGCGGTTGTCAGCGTCAATCTGCAGATAGGGCTCGCCCAGTACCACAATGCCTTCTTCGATCAGGCGGGCATCGGCATGGCTGGACATCACCTTGACGCTGCCCTCACCCAGCAGCCCCTTATAGGACACCAGGGCACTGAAGGCACCGCTTTGCTTGCGGGTATGACAATCCTCACACGGCACTGAATCCACCGAGGCCCGGGTGTTGTGGGATACCACATAGGCATTGGACTGCATCCACACCAGTTGCACATCCGGATTCTCCACCCCCTGACTGCGTAACAGGGCATCGTAGTTGCGCTTGAGGGCTCGGGTGGTGTCATAAACCGAACCGCTCAGAAAATTGGGGTAATCCGCCGTGTAAGGCATCCAGTAATTGCCCGGCAGTTCGTACTGGATTCGGGTTTGCGGATCCTTGAGCAGACCGGCTATCACCTGACCGTCGGCGTTCTTTTTCGGGGTATAAACCGAGAACAGCTCGCCCTGACGCAACACCCGCCCGCTGTTGCGATCCTTCCAGACGTAGCGGAACTGATAGCGTTCCACGGTGGGTACGATCTTGAGTTTGCCGTCTTCGGCCCGACGATAGCGGTAGAACAGTTCGATGGGTTTGCCGTTGAAATCCCTGAGGTCCTTGATGTGACAGGTCTGGCAGGCCAGTACGTCCAGGTGGGTTTCGGTGATGCGGGTCAGGGTATCGCGGGGATAGCCATCGAGAAAACCGCTGGATTTCCATAACTCCCGATGGGCCTGCATCAGGTTGGGATGGCCTGAGGGAATGACCTTGTTAATGGCCTGATCGTGGCAGTATTCGCAGGATTTGGCACCGGGACGGTTGTCCAGATCACGCCGTACATCAATATCGGAATGGCCTTTGGGGAAGTTGTGATCGGCATCCAGTGCCACGTTGGCGAAAGCGGGATCGTAGTACAGTCCCCGGGTATGGCAGGCGGTGCAACTGTCAATCTGGCGTGATTCGTTGTTGTTTTCGGTAAACAGCCGCCCCTTGTGGACATCCCCCTTGTAAGCCGTGGCCTGGACACGTCCCCGGGCGGCTTCGCCGTATCCCCAGAAACCGCGCCGGTTTTGCTCAATGGCATTGCCATGACACTGCCAGCAGTTGTCGTTGGCGGGGAAACGGCGCATGGGAATGATGACCTTGCGGCTGGCATCAAAGGCTTTCGCATTCCAGCGCAGCACCGGTTTGCCGCTGGCATCACGCCGGGGAGTCAGACCACCGCCCTCCCGCTCAAAACTGACCAGATTCATGCCCGCCGGCAGTTCGGGACGCAGGTTGAGAAACTCCAGCAGGGCACTGGGGGCTTCGCGGAAAAACCCCTGGGCGATGAGTTGCTCATTGCGGAGATTCCACCAGGCCTTGTAAGGCAGGGCCGGGGTTTCCCTGACATCAAACCCGCTATCGTATTCACGCGGCAACAGCGCGGCATTGACTGAACTGGCCGGGAATACGGTGAGGCGTGAGTAATCGCCGTGGCACATCATGCAGTCGTTTTCCAGCACGCCGCTGCGTTTCCAGTTCCAGCGGGTCACGAGCGGGCTGTCAGCCAGGGGAAACCCGGTCTGTTTCCAGCCGCCACGCACCACACTGACAGCCTTCCCGGCTTCGCCACGATTGAAATAGTCGCCGTCACCGGCCTTTATGGCCGAGGCTTTCTTCTGGTTATAACGGATTCCGCTACGATCCTTCTCGCTCCAGCCGCCGCCGGTATGGCACTGGCCGCAGGCCTGGATCTGCCCGGCTGAACCAAAATCGCCCAGAAAACCACTGCGGCCATTCTGTTTGGCGAGGACTTGCGCCCCCATGCAACTGATGCCGCCAAAAAAGCCGGGTGATGAAATCTGTGACCAGCCTCCCCGCCCGATTCCGTACTGATCGCGGGCCTCATCGCGGCCCATCTCAAAATGCATGCCGTGGGAAATGGCCTCGTAATCGTGGCAACCGCTTTCACCACAACTGGTGCGGGGGCTGTAAGGCTGACCGCTGTCCAGCACGTGACGCTTTTGCTCATCCAGCAGGGGAATGGCCGGATGCAGTACCGGCTGGTCGATTTTGTTGCCGGAGACCGTCGTCACAACCGGCGCAGTCGGAATGAATACGTCGGCGTAGGTGATGTCTTCGGGGGAATCCTCGGCCAGTGCGGCCTGGCTGAGGGTCAGACTCAGCAAAAGCCACAGCACCCGGACGATTGATCGAGCCAGGCCGCCATTTGCAGCAAAGGGAGTCAGGACAGGGAGGTAACGAATCAACATGGCAACCCTTCGGCAAGGTGGAACCGGCTTACCCCCAACCCGGATGGCGGGGGTTCAAGCGGAAAACCACGCGGCACGCAAATTCCAGACCTTTAGCCGACCCGCTCATTCCAGGCCGGTTCATCCGGTCGGCAGACAGTGGTTGTACGGCAAATGCAGCAGCGAACTGTGTGATATGACGCGGTCATCACGATTGGCCACCGTCTCCGGTCGCCCATTCCGGGGCACGGCGACGGGCCGCCAGCGGATGATCCGAATGGGGCTTGTGATTTTCCAGACCGCGTATCTCGCAACGTCCACCGTGAGCTGTGTAGTCACTCCGGAAATGCTGGATGAACTCCATCACGGTATGGTCGATGAGATAAGCATTGGCCAGATTGAACACGATGGAACCTCCGCGAGGCAGGCGGGCTACTTCGGTTTTAAGGGCCAGAAAATTGGAAAACACCGCAGAACCATCCACCCTGACCACATAATGTGTCTCGTCGGTTTCCTCAATGGTGTAGGAAATTTTCAGCAGGTTTCTGACATCCACCCCGTGCATGAGATGAATCAGCAACTCCGCCCCCATGCCGATCAGTACCCCGATCAGCAGATCCGTTGCCAGCACGCCGACGATGGTAATGCAGAACACGGCCAGTTGTTCCGGGCCGATTTGCAACACCTTGGCAAATTCGCGGGGAGAGGCCAGCCGGAAGCCGGTATACACCAGCAGGGCCGCCAGCGAAGCCAGCGGGATTTCGTGAATCAGGTGCGGAAAAAATACTACAAACAAGGCCAGGAACACGCCATGAAAGAAATTGGCCCAACCGGTACGGGCACCGTTGTTGACATTGGCGGAAGAACGCACAATCTCCGCAATCATGGGCAAGCCCCCCAGACAACCGGCCACCAGATTGCCGATACCGACAGCGGTCAGGTCACGGTTGAGATCAGAATGGCGTTTATAGGCATCCAGTTTGTCCACGGCGGTGGCGGATAACAGTGATTCCAGACTGCCGACCAGGCCAATCGAAACAACCGCACCCCAGAACCTGGCAGTTGCCACCAGGCTGAAATCAGGCCAGTAAAAACTGCCCATGACATTTTCCGGGATGGAAACCAGAAACCGGGGACCTACGGTGTACTCATGATGGGGCAGAAAGGCCTGATCCGGGAGGAACAGATAAACATGCTCATGTTCCAGATCAAAATACTTCTCCAGAATCATGCCGGCCAATACCACGAGCAGGGGAGCCGGTATCATTTTGAGATAACGGTTTTTCAGCATTGACCAGCCCATCAGGATGACCAGCCCGGTCAGGGCGATCACCATGATTTCCGGATTTGCCTCCACGAGGCTGTGTGGAATTTCGGCGATGGTATCCAGTATCTCGGCAGCCTGTGGTTTGACACCCAGCATGACGTGAGTTTGTTTGGCCATGATGATGATGCCGATGGCGGCCAGCATGCCGTGTACCGCCGAGGCCGGAAAATAGGCATTCAGGCGACCGGCCTTGAGCAGACCCAAGGCAATCTGGAACAGGCTGGCCACCACGATGGCGGCCAGGGTGCAACGGTATCCCAACATTGCATCGCCCTGCCCCAGGCTTTGCACCGAGGCCAGAATGACCACGATCAGTCCGGCAGCCGGCCCATTGATGGTGACCCAGGAACCACTGATACGGGAAACCAGCACACCGCCAACCACGGCCGTGATGATGCCGGCCATGGGAGGAACACTGGACGCCATGGCAATGCCAAGGCACAGGGGCAAGGCAATCAGGAATACCAGAAATCCGGACATGGCGTCGTAACGCCAGTTCTCCCGCAATCCGGCCCAGCCGGTTTTGGGAAGGGTCGATGGCGCGGTCGCCATTGCTGAGACGGTTGGTTTGTTTGACATGGGGCTGAATCGGGTTGGTTTCAATCCGCTCCCGGGGGTTAGCCCGGGAGATACAGCGTGGCTGCGAGGCCATGATAGCACAGGCTGAAATCGGGTAAATGCGCGAACCTCAGTTTTTTTGCCTGTCTCCGCCCTGATCCAGGCGTGCGGTCGAGCCTGAACCCGCATAAACACTGGGTTCTGGCGATGCGCGAACCCCCCCGGGTTTTCACAACAGCTTGGGGTTCGCGCAAAAAGGAGGGCTGGCTATTTTTTGTGATCATAACGAAAACTTTGGCATTTGTGCAAACGGCCTGGCCTTCTTGATGGTTCGACAGGCTCACCATGATCAGAACCCGAAGGAACAAGCTCTGCAGTGTCCAGCCAGGTAAAATACCACGTCGAAGTGCATTCCGTGTGTCCACTACTGGAGGCCGACAGGAGTATTTGAGAGCAATAAAACTCACAGGGGTCTCAGCAGCTTTCTGTAATCGGCCTCTTTTATGCCTAGGCCACGTTTCTTAACTGCGTCCGGTCTTCGGCGGGCCAATTGGCCGCTTCCTGAATAATTTGACCGGTTTTCTGATACAAGTCGTGCCCTCTACCTCTACCCTGGTTCGCCGGGGTAATCAGTTTTTCAATGGCCACAATGCGCTGCTGTTCGGCGCTGGCGGAAACTTTCACCGTCTTCTCCCTGAGTGCCTTGACGGGTTCTTCGTCTTTTTCCGCAACCATCCGCCCATACCCCACTGCCGTTTTGGCACCGGCTCCCAGCCATTCCAGTGCCTGTTGCAATGCCTGCATTGCTTCGGTGGCTGCGGCGGCATTTTCCGGGTTACGCGGAGCGATGGCGAATAGCCAGTGGGCGTTTTTGATGACCAGAAACGGCACCGGAACGGGATCATGCCAGTCGGCGGGAGCGTGTTCGATGTCTCCGGTAGTCTTGATTTTGCTACCCTTTTCATACCAGTCGCCATAGTGCGGGGTCATCACATCCTGCACCAGGGTCACCCGTTCCATGGGCAGGGCGTCAAAAAAGATGAGCTGGCCGGTTTGTTCCGGTACATCGCTTTTGACCTCGGTGCCGAACCAGTCACGGCAGCGGGCTGTTTTGGCGTCAGGCGTCAGGCTGTCGTCCCAGTGTTCCACCCAGGCCCGCACCAGTCCCTTCACCGAAGAACCGGGCAGGTACGGCACGCCCAGGGTGGGATGCCAGAGAAAGCCATTTTCGACCGGATGAGGATTGCCGAGACCTGTGGCAAAATGCCAGTCGCTTTTGAAGCCCTCCACCGTACCGTCCAGCCACCGCACCCGCTGGATCAGGGCGATGGCCTGACGTTCGAGTTCCTGGGTATTGCCGGTCAAGCCGGTTCCGGAAAGAGACAGCCCTTGGCCAGCAGCAATCGGCCGGATTTTGAGAACACAGGGTAGGGGAGGGGGTTGCCGGTCGGCAAATCGCGGGCTTGAATACGGGTCAGAGGGATGGCCATACCAAAAAAAACAGAATCAGGGAAAATATCAATGGGCTGGTGGGGTTCTGGCCCTCCTCTGGCCGGGATTAGCCGTTGATCTGGCGGGATGCGGGCTGAACGACGCTGGCAACCGGCGCGGATTTGGTCTACCCAGGGTTCGGCTGGACGCCGACAGGGCTTCATCCGCCACACCGGCCCCGGATGGAACGCCGGGCAGGGAGACTATCCATTTCCTGTTACAAAATTCCGGCTTCCGGTAACCATTGTTTGTGAAGATGCCGAGGTCGCCTGGCGCACGGCCTTACCGTCAGACTTACTCCAGACAGACTCAGCCGAACGGCTTGTAGTCAGGGCGTCTTACTCCATTCCTTCACGGTAACACCATGGATACCTTGAAAGCTAATCGCAGGAATCTCCTCAATCACATTCTGGACAACGGCTTGCTCTCTGTCCTGTTTCAACCGGTGATAGACTTTGGTCAGCAAAAGGTCATGGGCTACGAGGCATCCATGCACGGACGGGAAGCAACCCTGCTTCGTTCCCGCGAGGCCTTGCAAAACGCGGCAGTGGAGTTTGACCGTCTCACCGATCTGACCCGATTGTACATCAGGAAAGTCATGGAGCCATTCAACACCCCGGAATTATCCGGCCAGATTTTTCTCAACCTGCCGCTTCACGCCCTGACACAGGCCGGATTTGGCGCAACAGATGTGCAGAAAATCCTGAAGAACCAGGGCATCAGTCCTGATCGGATCATTGTCTCACCAAACGACGCCGACTCCCTGCCAACCCTGATGGCTCTGACCGGCTTGCTGCAGCCGTACCGGGACACCGGCTGTAAAATCGGGGTGGACGACCGCCCTGGCGAAATGTCCGGGCTGCAATCCTGGGTCGGATTTTGTCCCGACTTCATCCGTATCCAGCCCCACGGTGAACAAAACCAGGGCACCGAGGCCGCATTCCGGCGGTATGTGTCCTGTATTGTGGAAATCGCCAAAATCACCCGTAGTCAGGTGGTTATCAGGGAAGTCGGCAGCGCGGATGCGTATGCCATCGCCAGAAACCTGGGGGTCAGGTTTGCGCTGGGTGAATTCTTTGCACCGGCCAATCCCCTGCCTGAACCCGCCATTGACCTGCAAAAACTGAGCGATCGTCCCCGGCGTTCCCATCGCAGTAGCATCCCCAGGGTGTCGCGGTTGCTGAAAGGGGTCGTATCTGTCCACGACTCGACCCTGCTGCAGGATGTGGAGCAAATATTCATTGACGATGACAACCTGAAGTCGGTTGCCCTGATCGACGATGAGGGTACTCCGTTGGGTTTGGTGTTGCGCCCGGATTTGCTCAACATCCTGGTGCAACGCTACGGGCGCGAATTATTTGCCCGCAAGCCCATACGCCAGTTCATCCGGCGGTCTTCCTTTATTTTCGATCAAACTACCTCGCTGGAGGAGGCCAGCCGGTCGATTACCAATACCCATGATCATTACATTGATGAATTCATCATTACTAACCGGGGCAAAGTAACCGGCAAGGGGTTGTTGCTGGATTTGCTGAGTGCCATCACCGACATGCAGATTACCCGGGCACGCTATGCCAATCCGCTGACGCTGCTGCCCGGCAACGTCATTATTCAGCAGAAACTGGATGAGTGCATTCAAACCGCAGAACCGTTCCATCTGGCCTACTGTGATCTGGATAATTTCAAGGCCTACAATGACGTCTACGGGTATCATCGCGGCGACGAAATCATACGTCTGGCCGGGCGGTTATTGGTGGAAATCTGTGAAACCGAGCAAAATTTCGTAGGACATATCGGGGGGGATGACTTTATTGTATTGTTCAGGGAAGATGACTGGCTGGCCCGCTGTGACCGGCTTTTCGTCAAGCTGGCAGAAATCGTTCCCCATTACTACAGCGAGGAAGACAGAACCCGCGGATCCATCATGGCCCGTGACCGGTTTGGTCAGATGAGGGATTTTCCCCTGGTTACCCTGTCCGTGGGAGCCATTTCGGTGGATGATGACTATGAGCAGGTTACCCTGGAACGCATCGCTGAAATCGCTTCAATTGCCAAAAAGGCGGCCAAGCAAACCGATGGCAACTCCCTGCACAGGGTCGCGTACACAGCCGGGCAGCCGCTTGCATCCAGCTCCGGGCTGTAATCCACCCACAAAAAACCCCGGGATCAATCCATGACCCCGGGGTTTAGTCATCTACTGAACCAATCAGTCCATTTTCATGCAGTTGGCGTAGTAGGTCACGGTACCGGGCCAGTCTGCAAAGACGCCGAGTACACCGACCTGCCTGGCCAGAACATCCAGTGCTTCCATGGTGACCCCTTCGTTCTTGCGGTCTTTCAGTACGTCACCCAGGGACAGGTAGTACCAGCCGCCATCGCCATCCGCCAGTTGGCCGGAGCGTTCCAGGGTCCAGGTAATGATCTTGAGTCCCACTGCCTTGGCATCCAGCGCGGCCTGTGAGGGAACGATCTTGTTATCCTTGACCGACAGCAGAACCCAGGTCGGCGGTGCCCAGATCTTGACGCCCTGATCAACCAGTTGCTGCATCTGCTCCCGGGTGGGTACAGGAATGGCCGGGCTTGCAGTCGGATCGGCACTGTCCAGATAAACCGCCTGCTGGCCGAATTCCGATTCGTTATTGATCCAGTAAAGCACATCCTTCAGATCAAACGACTGCGGGTACACGTCGGACGGCTTGATGCCGGCTTCCTTCAGTTCGTCAATCAACTGCTGGGCGTAGTCGGCCTGGCTGTAATCGCCGGTGCCGTCGCCATTGCTGTCGAACGGCATGGGGACGCTGGCACTTTTAAGTTCAGGTGTTTGTTTCACACCCAGCTTTTTGAAGAGCTGGACGCTCTCCCTGAAGGTCATCAGGGTACCGCTGGAAGGCCCTGCGTAGAGATCAGTACGGAAACCGGCGACACCGCCCTGATAGGCCGCTGCCGTGGTGGCTTTGGAATCCGAGGCATCCATTTTGCCACGCAGGGTTTTGAATTCCTTCAGGGTGATGTCGCTGGTGCAGCATTCCGCCGAAGCCGGTGTTACCGGTTTGCCGGTCGCATCATAGGTAGCAGGCTGGAACGGTTTGCGGCATTTGTCAGCCAGATCGCTGGTCAGGATGTTGGTGGTGGTGTGCAGGTCACACTGGGAGTGACGACAAACCAGTTCCTTGTCCTTGGTGAAGGTCACATCACATTCCAGCACGCCGGCACCCATGCGGGCTGCCGCTTCATACGATTCGCGGGTGTGTTCCGGAAACAGCAGGGGGGCACCACGATGGCCGATGGAGAATTCGGATTTGCGGAACGGGCCGTTGGCGCAGGACTGCAGCTTTTTCTTGAGCGCACTCGGTGACATGTCGTCGACCAGGAAGTACGGACGTACACCTACCTGTACGGCAGGTGCCTTGGCAGCGCTCGCCAGGCTGGGCAGGACACTGACCAGGGTCAGGGCCACACCCGCAAGAATTTTGTTTGAAAACATGAAAACCTCTGAATTTCAGGACGGTGGAACGATGTCCGCCCCGGCATGGGGCAGGCAACAACGATTCTGGTGATCCAGAACGGTTCGGAAAATACGCCATTTTCGTGTCGTTAAAACGACAGCGACCGGCTATCCCGCACCGTCATTCGCCCCGGAGGAAAAATTTGTTAAGGGTTTTGAGGTCCAGTTCGATCCAGGTCGGGCGACCGTGATTGCATTGTCCACTGCGTTCGGTGGCTTCCATGGCCCGGAGCAGGCTGTTCATCTCCGCCAGGGTGAGTTTACGGTTGGCCCTCACCGAACCGTGACAAGCCAGCGCGGCCAGTACTGCGTTGACCCGGTTTTCAATTTGATGGCTGTCGCCATGCTGCGCCAGATCGGACAGCAAATCCCGGATCAGGCTCTCGCCGTCACAGGCCTCCAGCAGCGACGGCAGGGCACGCAGCATCAGGGTTTCCGGGCCGGTGCGGGCCAGATCAACCCCCAGTGCTTGCAGTGACTCGGCCACGGTTTCGGCCAGTTCTGCCTCGGCGGGGCTGACGGCAATCCGAACCGGTAGCAGCAAGGGCTGGGCCGGAATCTGTCCCCGGGCGTATTCCTGCTTGAGTCGCTCGTAGGTAACCCGTTCGTGGGCGGCATGGGCATCCACCAGGATGAGTCCGCCCCTGCTTTCGGCCAGGATGAAGGCTCCGTGCAGGTGGGCCAGGGCGTAGCCAAGGGGAGGCGAGGCGGTCGCAGTATCCGGTGTTGCCGGTACGGATTCGGCCACTGGCCCGTACAGGTCGCCGTAGGCCCGGGTCAGTTCACCGACATTGAGTGAGGCGGTATCGCGCCTGAAAACCGGCATGGAACCGGAACGGGAGGACGCAGAGCCCGCTGGCCGTGGCATGGGAGCCATCGGCATTGGTTCCGGGCCAGGCCGAACCGGTGTTTCCGCTGTGGCCGGTATCGCTGGCAATCGGTCAATCCCCCCCGGTCTGGCCGTGGCCAGAACCTGTTGCAGGCTGTGCAGGATAAAGCGGTAAATGGATTGACTGTCGCGAAAACGAACCTCCATTTTGGTCGGATGGGCGTTGACATCGACCTGAGCCGGATCAAGGGCCAGATAGAGAATGTAGACCGGTTGCCGCCCCGGATGGAGTACATCCTGGAAGGCTTGTTTGACCGCGTTGGTCAGTACCTTGTCGCGTACCAGGCGTCCGTTGACATAAAAATACTGCTGATCGGCCTGGCTGCGGGCAATCGCGGGTTCTCCAATCCAGCCTTCCAGGGCCAGTCCGGTGGCGGCCTGATCGACCCGCAGAGCCTGGTTGAGAAAATGCGCCCCCAGCAACAGGCTGACCCGCTGCTCGATGGCGGCGGTATCAAGGGCCGGAGCCAGGTCAAAAATTTCACGCTGATTGTGGGTCAGGCGGAAACCGGTACCAAACCGGGCCAGGGCCATGCGCTTGATTAGCGTCTCGATATGGCCAAACTCGGTTTTATCGGATTTGAGAAACTTGCGCCGGGCCGGGGTGTTGTAGAACAAATCCCTGACTTCAATACTGGTGCCTACCGGATGGGAGGCCGGTTGCACGTCAAAATCACGTTCACTGCCATCAGTGGTG
>CAIVXW010000339.1 GCA_903910005.1 uncultured Methylococcaceae bacterium | reverse complement strand
TTTTCCGGCATGGGTGTTCTCTCTGCGTAGGTTGTTATCGTTGTGGGGACAGCAGGTTCGGGGATTGTCAGAGCGTCCGCCGCTGGCGGGAACTCCCTGAACGTCCCGTTCAATACTCTGCCACTGACAGGGTTGCTCATGAAACATTACCGGGTATGGGGTTCAAAAATTGGCAAATCCCCTTTCATCCTGATCCAGCGGCAAAATGTCACGCGGTGGAACCGCAACCGCTGTCAGGGGTTGGCGTCCCTTCGCCGGTTTTGCGGTCGGTGCTGACAGCGTGTCCAGGTCACGTAAGCGGGTAACCCGTTTGGCCGGTTGATTGAGCAGTTTGAAGCGGCTGACATCCTGCAATATCTGATTGGTGACCCGGGTCAGCAGGCTGGAGGCCGAGGCCATGGTTTCGGCCTGCTGCGAACTCAACTGGGCGGCATTCGATACCTCATTCATGGCGGTATTAATCTGGGAGATGCCAAGGGATTGTTCCGAACTGGCTGCCGCAATTTCACCCACCAGATCCTTGACCCGCACGACATTGCCGACGATCCGGTTCAGCGCGTCGCGGGTTTCTGCGGCAATGCCCACTCCTTCATGCACCCGCTGGGTCGAGTGTTCGATCATGTCGGCGGTTTCCCGGGCAGCCTTGGCACTGCGTCCCGCCAGATTTCTGACTTCCATGGCAACCACGGCAAAGCCGCGCCCGTGTGGGCCGGCCCGGGCCGCTTCCACAGCGGCATTCAGGGCCAGCAAATTGGTCTGGAAGGCAATTTCGTCAATCACCTTGATGATCTTGGCGATGTTTTCCGAGGAGTGATTGATGCTGTTCATGGCTGCCATCATGGTTTCCATCTTGGCATTGCCCTGTTCTGCGGCCTCAGCCGTTGCCATGACCACCTGATTGGCGGTTCGGGCATTGTCGGTATTGGCCTTGATTTGATAATCCGTCTCCGCCACGCTGGCAGTCACCTGCTCAACCGAAGCAGATTGCTCCTCTGCGGTCGAGGCCAGGTTTTGCGAGACCGTGCTGAGTTTGCCGGCAGTGGCAACCACCTCTTCCACTGCTTCAACAATCTGTAACAGGGTGGAATTGATGTTGGTCAGGGCCGCCTCGTAGGAGTCCCTCACGTGACGAAAATAGCCGTGATACTCTCCAGTCGGCATGACGCTGAGGTCGTTGTTGCCCAGTGCCTGTATCGCCATGCCAATGTTGTTGAGTGGCGCGATCAGCGAATCCAGGGTTTCGTTGAAGCCCTGAATGATGCGTTTGAAATCGCCCTGGTGACGTGCAACATCGGCCCGGGTGGTCAACTGGCCTTCGCGGGCGGCACTCGACAGCACTTCGGCGTCGGCTGCCAGTGCCTTGATGGCTGCGGCCATGGTGTGCATGGCAGTCTGCAACTGGCCGATTTCCCCGGTACCATTGGTTTGCAGGGACACATTCATTTGACCTGACGCGAGTTGTCGGGCCGCCTGCATGCAGGATTCGATCGGACGGGTGATTGAGCGGGATACCAGCCAACTGATTACGACCGACAAAAGGGAAACCACCGCTGCAATAACGGCGAGTGTCATGATTGAATGCTCAATGGTTTGGTTGGTGCCGGTTTCAATCTCCCGGTTACGGGCTTCAGTCAGGCTGACGACCCGGTCGATTTGCTGGCGATGCAGCCGATAGGTCGGCAGCAACTCGGTGCGGAAAATGGTTCGTGCGGCTTCGGTTCTGTTTTCGAGCAGGGCCGGGAAATACCCGTTGAGGGCACGCTCATAAAATTTGGCAGCCGGTTCGTAGCTGGCGGATACCAGGGCCGTTTTGACCGCATCATCGGGCAGGTAGCCTTTCCAGAATTCATGCCGCTCATCGTAACTCTGTTTGAGACTGTTGAACTGGTCGAGCAGGGCTCTTTTCTCCTCAATACTCTCCGAGTCATCGGCACTGTACACTACCAGCAGGGATTCCAGAATGTATTCCGGCGGCGGCAGGATGTCGGCGATAATATCCTTGCCGTCAATAACCTGCCGGTAAATGGGCCCATTGACCTTTATCTTGTCGATAATGATATAGGCGGTGACATACATGATGCCCATGCCCAGGAATGAAACCAGGAACATCAGTAACAGGCGGGTGTATATTTTCATGGGTCGATTTCCGGTAATTTTTGCAGACTGCCCTGAATATCAATGGACTGATCGGACAGGAGTTGCCCTACATCCAGCAGGATGGCGACCTGATCGCCCTGTTTGCCCAGTCCCTTGATAACGCCCGTTCCGTCGCGCTGCTGACCAAACCGTGGCGGCAGGTCAATTTTGTCTGCGGGTATTTCAAGTACTTCCCTGACCGTGTCCACAATCAGACCCAGCGGGATGCTCCCCACATCCAGAACGACAATGACGGTACGTTCGGTGTATTCGATTTCCTCCATCCCGAACCGGTTACGCACATCCATGACCGGAATCACCTTGCCACGCAGGTTGATGACTCCCTTGATGAAAGACGGCACGTCAGGTACCTCCATCACCCGCTGCATGCCAATGATTTCGGTGACATACCCGATGCCGATGCCGTATTCCTCCGAGGCGACACCAAACGTAAGGTACATGTCGTCAATATTGTTTTCTTCATTGAATATCAACTGGCTGTTATCCATATCAAAGCTGGCGGGTTGGCGCAGGAAATGGTTGTTATCGCTCATTCAGGTGGTCTCTGGGTCAGGATTCGATGAGTTGGTGTTCGATTAGCCCGTACAAGCCATCCGGTAGGGGGCTTCAGGGTTTTCGTGTCGAGGACAATAATAACCCGGGGATTCTTTCCAGGGGCACGACGGCTTCAGCACCTCCCAGTTGAATGGCTACCTGCGGCATGCCAAATACCAC
>CAIVXW010000338.1 GCA_903910005.1 uncultured Methylococcaceae bacterium | reverse complement strand
TCCTTGTCGAGGTTTTTCCAGTGCGTTCCCAAAGCCAGCACCGACACCGCCTCAAACTCAAACGACTCCCGAACGACCGGATCCAGCGTCTTGTATCGGCCCTGATACCCCAGTTTTTTGGCATCCTTCATCACCTCAATCAGTGAGGCGTTCAACCGGTCGACCGTTTTACGGGCTTCGACAAAACTCTCTTCCGCACGCACGCCCAGGGCGGTGACCAGCAGGAACAAGCCGATTACGATGCGAGACATCATAGTTGTTTACCACTTATGCAACAAATGTGGTAACTATACCACACCTGATTACGGTCGTTGACAGCCGTCGGCCGGGTTGCAGGCAACCTTGCACAGCCTGTTGTATGGCTGGGTCGTTATCCACAAAATCTATGGAATGACACCGGGATAACGTCGTCGGGGTCGCTCTGCAAACCGTCCGGATCAAATTGAATGGCTTTTGGTCATCAAGCTCTGGCTCAATCGTGAGCCGCCTCTCTCCCTGTTGAAAACTGTTTTCCAATGCTGAACAAAACCGCGTTTATCCGGCTGGCCACCTTGTTTGAAGCCGGGCTACTATTCCTGGCTCTGGGGTTGGGCTGGCTGTTGTCGATTGATCCACTGGCCCGGTTGAGGGGCGATGTCGGTGATCTGACGTTGGGCCTGCTGGCGGTGCTGCCACTCTACATACCGTTGCAGTGGATGCTGACCCGACCGTGCGAACTGGTCTGGGTCAACCGGATCAAGCAATTAATGACCCGGATGCTGGGGGAATGCCTGGGGCAGTGTCGCCGGGTTGAACTGCTGTACGTAGCCGCTCTGGCCGGAATTGCTGAAGAGGTTTTCTTCAGGGGTCTGGTACAAACCGGACTGGAACAGACCTTCGGGACGTTTTGGGCCGTACTGTTCAGCAGTTTGTTGTTTGGTTTGGTTCATTGGGTAACGCCGGGGTACGCCCTGATGGCCGGTGCCGCCGGTGTGTATCTGGGACTGAATTTGTATGTCGGTGGCGAACCGAACCTGCTGATTCCGATGGTTATCCACACCCTGTACGATTACCTGGCCTTGCTGGGGGTGGCGAAGCTGTGTCGGGACACGGGCGGGGTCTTGAGTCCGGGAGAAGACGGATGAGGGGTGGAGTAGGGCGGCCTCCTGGCCGCCGGTGAATATGGGGTGGGGTGGCCATCCTGGCCGCCGGTGAATGAGGTGAGTGAATGCCCCACTCCCCACTCCCTATTCCCCCGGTTTGTCTTGCTGCACCATTGTGTCGATTTGGCGAGCCAACTGGGCGATTCCCCGCCCGGTAACCGTTGCCGCGCTCCCCTTGATTTCCACAATGCGCTCACCAAGGGCAACCGCACGGCTGGCATTGGCAAGACGAACCTTGAGATAAGCGAACAGGAAACTCGGTTTGTGGATCACCCCAACCACCACGATGTCAGCCCCCAACCGGCTGCCAAACCGGGCGGCCTCGTCCGGGCGATCATACAGGTAACCAAAGCCTGAATTTGCCTTTGCCTGTTCCGCCTGGCTGATTTCAACCAACTCATAGCCCTTCTTACCCAGTTCTGCCCGCAACAATGGCGCGAGTGAGGCTGTACGCTCCAGTTCTTCCCGGGGGATGGGGGTAATGCCGGTCAGGTCGTTCAGTTCAAAATCCAGCACTGCAATACGTGTCGCTGCCAGTGCCGATGACGCCGCACCGAGCCCTGTCAGCAGGACTCCCAGCACGCACACTCTTCCGTATCTGAGCAGATTCATGGGTTACTCCGCGAAAAAACCGGCTTTCAGGCCGGGGATGGGGGAGGGTGGCTGCCTCATGTTGCAGCCACCGGATTCGGGTGCAGGCTCTCCACCTGCCGGGCGGTTAAACCTTCGCTTCAGGTTGCGTCAGTTCCTGTGCCGGCCTGAGGGGTGCCTGACACGGTCATGACGATGATTGATACATTATCCTGATGCGGATGATCCAGGTTACGTAGCTGCGTCATCAGTTGCTCGATTGCCGCAGCGGGAGAGCCGTGCAACCAGGCGGCGATGGCGTCGTCCCCCAGAAATCCGTGCAAGCCATCGCTGCACAACAGCAGCCAGTCACCGGGTTCCAGCACAACCGGTTGCTGACTGCGATCAATTTCGTCCGGTTCGCGGGCTCCCACGTAACTGGTCAGGTAGTATCCGTCATTGTGATCGGTACTTAACTGACGCAAAACGCCTTGTCGCAGATGGTACAAGCGACTGTCACCGACGGAAATCCACTGGAGCTGGTCAGCGGTTACCGCAGCGGCAATCAGGGTCGTGCCAAAATTGCCCCGCTGATTGATTTGCTCCGAGTACCCGTGTACTGCCCGGTTGGCCTGTGTCAGGGCGGCTTCCAGTGCCTCAGCCACCGTGCCGTCGCCAACGTGCTGCTGCCAGGTGTCGACAAACACCTCGGTTGCCAGACGACTGGCTTCCTCTCCCCTGGCGAGTCCTCCCATGCCATCGGCCACCACCGCCAGCACGCCACCCGGCGCGTCGGTGGATTGTGTGGTTGCGGGATGCCATACACTGTCCTGCTGGTTTTTACGTCGCCCGATGTATTGGGCACTTGCGGTGAGTATTTTCATGGTTGTGTCCTGTTTGATTGATGGAAACAGCCGGACAATCGTCTCGCTGGCACGTGTTGCCTGTCAATAGGCAGGATGATGCCCGTCCATCCGTTCATGCAGACGCTCCACGTCAGGATCCGATTCCATATCGCCCAGATCGGTATACTCCAGATGCCTGAAATCAGTAAGGGCTGAACCGGGCTTGACCGAAAATTGCCCGGCCGGGCGGCAGTCTTCCAGTTCAAGGCGGTATCCCTTGCCATCCTGCGCCTTGTAAATGCGGGCCGGTAGTTGCAGGGCGGGCAGCCAGTCCAGTTCAGCGGTCATGCCGTCCAGTGTCCCGCTGTAGCGGTCGACCTGCATGCCGTTGATCCGGCTTGATTCGAGCCGTCGCAGGCCGTTTTGCAGGGCACCCGGTGGAATCAGCTACAAGACGGAAAAGATTGACGGTTTGCCGGTGTTTTGCGGGTAATTCGGCCAGTCTGCCCGATCAGGGGCAGGCTTGAACCGGAACATGCCGGTGTGCCGACATGAAGCCAGCCAGAGAAGGGTAACGGGTCAACCTCGCTGTTCATGTTAAGAACAGGTTAGCTTTTTGTTAAAAAATGGAGTCCGGGTTGCGGACGGTCATGCGAATCCCGGGGTTCCGGGGTTACAATGACCG
>CAIVXW010000337.1 GCA_903910005.1 uncultured Methylococcaceae bacterium | reverse complement strand
TGACAACACCGTCACGATCAATGCACCCGAGGCAGAAAGCAAGGCCAACCGCCGCAAGGAAACCGGCATGTTCGTGGAAATCGCGCAGTCAAAGGGCATGATTGCACCCTGATCGGGTGCATGACCGTATGCTGAGCTAAGAGAGTTCAGAGCCCCATCCGGACAACCCCGGGTTGATGTTGATATCGACCCGGGGTTTTTGTTTTTCAGAACCACAACAGGCAGACCGCCGGGCAGGTCTGATGGTAAAATGCGCGTCATTTTCGTATGACTTCAGAGGGAAATCAAACCACCATGCAGCTCGTCATAACCGTCCTGGGTCTGGATCGCAACGACCTCATCATGGAACTCACCCGAACCATAAAAGACTGCAAGTGCGCCGTACTTGAAAGCCGGATGACCGAACTGGGGGCTGAATTTGCTGCCCACCTTCTGGTAGAGGGCAACTGGAACTGCATCGTCAAACTGGAAAACGCACTTGAGGGTCTGTCGAACCGGCTTGAACTGAAAATCACCACGCTCAGAGCCCGCGAGCCGGTTGAAACAGAGGAAGGCGGCTTGCCCTACGCGATTGATATTTTTGCGATGGACAAGAGCAACAACATCCATGAGCTGGCTGTTTTTCTGACTGCCCGCAGTATCAAAATTGTCGATATCACCACCAGCCGTTACAGTGCCGCCTACAGTGGCACCCCGGTTTTTCTGGCCCACATTATCGTTACGGTGCCTGTGGGTCTGCGGATCGTGACCCTTCGTGAAGAGTTTCTCGATTTTTGCGACCAGCTCAATATCGACGCCATACTTGAACCCGTCAAACGTTAATCCACCAGGCAACAATGAATACCCTTCCTGCCACACTCGCCCTGGCGGCGACATCCGGTAAAAGCATTTCCCTGGCGGAGTATCTGGGGCGTTACCTGGTGATTTATTTTTACCCAAAAGACAATACCCCCGGTTGTACCCGCGAGGGTCTGGAATTTACCGAAGCCCATGCCGAATTCCAGGCTCTTGGCGTGGATATTATCGGGGTATCGCGGGACTCGCTGAAATCCCATGAAAATTTCAGGTGCAAACTGGCGATGCCGTTTGAACTGGTATCAGACCACGATGAAGCCCTGTGTCAGGCTTTCGCCGTCATCAAGGACAAAATGATGTATGGCAAACCGGTGAGGGGCATCGAGCGCAGTACCTTTCTGATTGGGCCGGACGGGCAAATAGCCCGGGAATGGCGCAAGGTTAGCGTAGACGGGCATGTGCAGGCCGTATTGCAGGCCGTTCGCGGTCTGGTCAACGGATAGCCCCATGCCTGACAAAAAGCTATTCGTACTCGACACCAATGTGTTGTTGCACGATCCCTCAGCCCTGTTCAGATTCCACGAACACGATATCTACATCCCCATGGTGGTTCTGGAGGAACTGGATCATCACAAAAAAGGTTTGTCTGACGTGGCCCGCAATGCCCGGCAGGCCAGCCGTTTCATGGACGAACTGATACGGCAGGCTGATCTGGCTGCCATCCGTGACGGCATTGCCCTGGATCATCTGCCCCAGGTGGCCCGTCTGGAGGGCATTGGCAGTGGACGACTGCGCTTTCAGGTTGAGCGTACTGATCTAAGCTTGCCGGACAGCCTGCCGGGTGACAGCCGGGATTCTCCCGACAATGCCATTCTCGGCATTACCCTGGCACTGTCGCGGATTCATACCGATACCCTGGTCATTCTGGTGTCGAAAGACATCAACATGCGGATCAAGGCTGCCGTACTGGGAATCCGGGCGGAAGACTTTCACAACGATCAGGTGCTTGACGATATTGATTTGCTCTATCCCGGCATCAAGGCACTGCCGGAACATTTCTGGTCGACCCACAGTGATGGCATGCAATCCTGGCTGGAAGGGCAGGGCCGCAGTTTCTACCGGGTCAGCGGACCCCAGGTCGGAGAGTGGGTCATCAACCAGTGCCTCTACATGGATGACGATTCCGGTTTTGAGGTCATCGTCCGGCAAAAGCAGGCGCAGACAGCCGTTTTGGAGTCGGTTCGGGATTATCGCCTGCCCCAGCACGCCATCTGGGGCATACATGCCCGCAACCGCGAACAGAATTTTGCCCTCAACCTGCTGCTTGATCCGACGATGGATTTCGTCACCCTGCTGGGAACGGCGGGTACCGGCAAAACCCTGCTGGCCCTTGCAGCCGGTTTGCATCAAACCGTTGAGCAAAAGCGTTACCGGGAAATCATCATGACCCGTGAAACCATCCCGCTGGGTGAGGATATCGGCTTTCTGCCTGGCACCGAGGAAGAAAAAATGACCCCCTGGATGGGGGCTTTGCTGGACAATCTGGAACTGCTCACTGCCGCTGATTCCGGGTCTGGCTGGGAAAAAGCCACCACCCAAACCCTGTTGATGAGCAAGATCAAGGTCTCGTCGCTCAATTTCATGCGGGGGCGCACCTTCCTGGCCCGTTACCTCATTCTCGATGAGGCCCAGAATCTCAGTTCGCGCCAAATGAAAGCCCTTATCACCCGGGCCGGCCCTGGCACCAAAATCGTCTGCGTCGGCAACGTGGCCCAGATCGACACGCCTTACCTGACACCGACCGGTTCGGGCCTGACCTATGCCGTCGACCGCTTCCGTGACTGGCCTCATGCCGCCCACATCACCCTGAAACGGGGCGAGCGTTCCCGTCTGGCCGATTTTGCCTCGGAAGCCTTATAACCCTGACGCCCCCTCACTATTTTCCTACTACTTTACTTGGGATTTAGCCAGGTCTACAATCCGTAGCAGTTTTTACCTCGCCTCAACACTACGCACGGAGTACCTGCCATGTCCGCTACCGAGCAAGAACTGGAAAAATTCATCCGCAAGGATTACCAACCCGGTTTTATCACCGACCTGGAGTCCGACACCTTTCCGCCCGGCTTGAGCGAGTCGGTGGTCATCGCCATTTCCGAACGCAAGAACGAACCGGCCTTCATGCGGGAATGGCGGCTCAAGGCCTATCGTCACTGGCTCACCCTGCAGGAACCGCAATGGGCTCATGTCCACTATCCGGCCATTGATTATCAGGCCATCAGTTACTACTCTGCCCCCAAAAGCGGCGGCGACGGCCCCAAGAGCCTGGACGAGGTGGATCCCAAATTACTGGAGACCTACAACAAGCTGGGCATCCCGCTGTATGAGCAGGAACGTCTGGCAGGCATTGCGGTGGATGCGGTATTTGACAGCGTGTCGGTGGCCACCACCTTCAAGGACAAACTGGCAGCCGCCGGTGTCATTTTTTGCCCGATGTCAGAGGCCATTCAACACTACCCTGACCTGATCCGGCAGTACCTGGGCACGGTTGTTCCTCCCGGTGACAACTTTTTTGCCGCCCTCAATTCGGCAGTATTTTCAGACGGCTCCTTCGTTTACATTCCAGAGGGGGTGCGTTGCCCCATGGAATTGTCCACCTATTTCCGCATCAATGCCGCCAAAACCGGCCAGTTTGAGCGCACCCTCATCATTGCCGATGTGGGCAGTCATGTCAGTTATCTCGAAGGCTGCACCGCCCCCATGCGGGATGAAAACCAGCTTCATGCGGCGGTGGTTGAACTCGTCGCCCTGGATGAGGCTGAAATCAAGTATTCAACCGTGCAAAACTGGTATCCGGGCGATGAGCAGGGCAGGGGCGGCATTTACAACTTTGTCACCAAGCGGGGCCACTGCCGGGGCCGCCGTTCCAAAATTTCCTGGACTCAGGTCGAGACCGGTTCGGCCATCACCTGGAAATATCCGAGCTGCGTGTTGCGCGGCGATGATTCAGTTGGCGAATTTTACTCGGTAGCCCTCACCAACAATCGCCAGCAGGCCGATACCGGCACCAAGATGATCCACATCGGCAAAAATACCCGCAGCACCATCATCTCCAAGGGTATTTCGGCGGGTTACGCCCACAACAGCTATCGGGGGCTGGTCAGGATACAGCCGGGGGCAGAAAACGCCCGCAACTACACCCAGTGCGATTCATTGCTGATCGGCGATCATTGCGGTGCCCACACCTACCCCTACATTGAAGTCAAACAGCCGTCCGCCCAACTGGAACACGAGGCCACCACCTCACGCATCAGCGACGATCAGCTTTTTTTCTGTCAGCAACGTGGACTGTCCGCCGAAGATGCGGTTTCGATGATCGTCAACGGATTTTGCAAACAGGTGTTCAGGGAGCTGCCAATGGAGTTTGCCGTGGAAGCACAGGCCTTGCTGGGCATCAGCCTGGAAGGCAGTGTGGGTTGAGTCCCTCAGCCGCATCCCCCCTGCATCACCTTCACTGACTGCCGAACCCCGAAATTTCCGTTCGGGGTTCGGGCAATGGCCAGTACCGTCCCGCTTTCATTGAGGCGAACCCGCAACGAAACCCGGGCAATGGCTCCCGGCAGGCACTCCACGCGGGCCGCCAGCGGGTTGGGGTTCCGTTCAACCAGCACCAGCAACTCACGGGTATCGGGTATATGGCTTTCCACCTGTACCGGAACCATCGCTCCGTTTTCAGCCAGGGGAGGAACCGTCAGCCGGATGCGGGCGTCCGGTTGCCAGTCCCCGCCTTCCAGTGCCTGTTGCAGTACCGTCGGAGCGGCGGCGGTGGACGGCCGGGTGAACAGCGACGACAACCCGATGGCGGCCAGCCAATGACTCAGCCGGATCAGAAAACGGCGACGGTTTGATGAGGATAACGGAGGTGCTACCATAATGCGGATTCGGGACAGGGGTTGATGGTTGGTGGTTGGTGGTTGGTGGACTCGCCACGCGGCCAGGATGGCCGCGCCACGCGACCCGGTTCCGGTTAATCCACATCATCCTTGTCACACGTCATGACCCAGTCTGTCAATCCTGCAACCATTGGTGGTTTCGTTATCGGAGGGCTTGCGCTTCTGATTACCGGTATTTTCATCTTCGGGGGGCAAAATCTCCTCAACGAGGACGTGATCCGTTATGTCACTTATTTTGATTCCTCCCTGAACGGTCTGGAAATCGGTGCCCCGGTCAAGATGCAGGGGGTAAAAATCGGGGTTGTCCGTGAAATCGCCCTGCAGGTCGATCCGACCTCGGGCAAGGTTTATAAACCGGTCATCCTCGAGGTGGAGCGGGACAGTTTTATCGGGCCTGACGGAGCCCCTCTGCCGCTGGCCTTGTCCGACAGTCAGCAACGGGCTTATCGTGACCGCCTGGTGGAGGCCGGCTTCCGGGCACGCCTTGAAATGCAGAGTTTGTTGACCGGTCTGCTCTATGTTGATCTGGACTTGCACCCGTATAAACCGGCCGAATTCATGGGGATGAGTTATCAGGGACTATTGGAGATGCCCAGCATTCCCACCACCGCCGATGAAATCCGCAATACGGTCGACGAACTATTCAATCAGTTGCGGGAACTGCCACTCAAAAAAATCGTGACGGATCTGTCTGAAACCCTGGAAGCCGCACGCAGCATGCTGGCATCGGATGAGGCCCGCGAATCACGCAAGGCCGTGGCGGCAACCCTCAGACAAACCGAGGTATTGATGTCCCGTTTGAACGGCCATCTGGAGCCTCTGCTCAAAAGCACCCGCGAGACGCTGGACGAAACCCGGATGGTACTGCATACCTCGCAGGGGATGGTGGAGGAATTGCGGCGGCAAACCGGACCCTTGCTTGAAACCACCCGACAAACCCTGCAAACCACCGAAAAAACCCTGGACAAGGCAGGCGTCACCTTTGAAACCATGACCGATACCCTGGGGGCTGATTCAGAGTTGCGCGGCAGTCTGACCAGTCTGCGCGATGCGGCCCGTTCCATTCAGGAACTGGCTGATCTGCTGGAGCGGCATCCGGAAGCGGTCATTACCGGCAAACACTGAAGCATGAACCATTCATTCACCCTGAGCCTGCTGCTGGCATTGGGCCTCTCGGCCTGCGTCAGCCAAAGCCCGCAACCCCGCTATTATCTGCTGGAACCCCTGACCGCTGCCGCGACACCGGCTGTTGCCGGGGGCGGTGGCAGCCCGAACCGGGTCATCACCCTGACAGCGGTGCATGTCCCCCATTACGCCGACAGACCGCAACTGGTCATGGCCGACAAAAATCACCAGTACCAACTGGATGAGTTCAATCGCTGGGCCGAGCGGCTGGATGACAACATCGGGCGGGTTTTACAGCAAAATCTGGCCAGTCTTTTGCCGGACACGGTTATTTTGCGCAACGACAGCCGTCCCAATCTGGCAGACACCGTGCGCCTGTCGGTGGATATACTGGACATCGTCAGTGATGCAACCGGCTCAGCCCGACTGGTCACCCAGTGGACACTGGCCCGCCATCACCAGATTCTGGCCACCCGCCAGTCCAGTCATCAAGTCGGCAGTGACGGTTTGACGGCAGCGGCCCGGGTAGCGGCCCTCAATACCCTGCTGACTGAACTCAGCCGGGATATTGCGGCAGACCTGTCGCATTATTGAACCTGAAGCCTGCCCGCCTCAAACCAGCCGCCCCCACAGGTCGTGCTCATCGGCGTCCTCGATTTCGACCGTGACCCACTCGCCCACCCTGAGGTGAGTGGCTCCGTCGATGAACACCTGGCCATCAATATCCGGGGCGTCGCCCCGGCTGCGGGCCACCGCGCCTTCCGCCACCACCTCATCAACCAATACCGTTTCGCGCTGCCCCACCCGGGCTTCCAGCCGTTCGGCACTGATTTGGGCCTGTACGGCCATCAACCGCTCCAGTCGCGCCTGTTTGACCGGCTCCGCAACCGGATCCGGCAGGGCATTGGCAGCGGCTCCCTCGACCGGTGAATAGGCAAAGCAGCCGACCCGATCCAGTCGGGCCTGTTGCAGAAAGTCCAGTAATTGCTCAAATTCGGCTTCGGTTTCACCGGGAAAGCCCACGATGAAGGTGCTGCGTACTGTCAGTTCAGGACAGAGATCACGCCACCGGCGGATACGGGCCAGGGTGTTTTCGGTGGCAGCCGGTCGCTTCATGGCCTTGAGTACACGGGGACTGGC
>CAIVXW010000336.1 GCA_903910005.1 uncultured Methylococcaceae bacterium | reverse complement strand
GCCAGCAACACCAGAACGGGGGGAGCATCCGGTTCAGGGACGGGCACCAGTTGATCGGTATCGACCCCGGCTCCCCGAATCAACACTGCCTGACGGGCCGGTATCCCGGCCTGATGCGTAAGAACGGCCAGATCGTCCGGGTTCTGAAAAATGACCCGGGTTCCCGCTCTGGACAACAGGGCATGCAGCAGGGGGCTGAGCAAAATCCGCAATAATCGCAAGCGGAGGCGATCCGAGGTATAGAGTGACCCAAGCCCGGCCAGGGCGTTCACCACCCGGGTGACCCCTCCCCACGCAGCGGCCAGACTGCCGTACAGTACGGGCTTTAGGGCCACATTGTGCAGTAAATCCGGTTGCTCGGCCCGAATGATCCGGTAAACCTGCCACAGATCCTGCAGTGCCCTGAACGGATTACGTTCCCGCCTTGACCACGCCAGTGGTATCAGGCGAATGCCCGCTGCAGTAATGAGATCACCGTGCAGTCTGACCCGGGTGGCCACCGTGACCGCATAACCGGCCTGCATGGCGGCAATGGCATGGGGCAGGCGGTGGGAGCAGAAATACCAGTCTTCGGTGACCAGATAAAGGATTTTGGGCGGGGTAGTCATGCGGTTTTCGGTCAGTTTGCAATTGGGTGTGTGGATGATGTTCAATCGGCCTGCCCGACTGCTGACGGATTCGGGCAGGCCGATTCTTGCGGGAGGCGATTCGGGTGAAGTACCCTTGCCGACCTGACTCAACCCACCCCCGCCGATTCATCATGAAAATTCTCATTCTGCTCAGGGCTGTCAGTATCGGCGGTGCCGAACGCAGAGCCTGCCTGATTGCACGTGGACTGCGGCAATCCGGACACTCGGTGACACTGGCCGTATTTTATGGCGGCGGAACACTGGAACCGCTGTGTGCCGAAGCCGGGGTGCGCTTGATCGACCTGCAAAAACGGGGGCGGAGCGATATCGCCGGTTTTCTGCTCCGCTACCTGCGAATGATGCGGCAGGAACGCCCTGAGGTGGTGTATTCCTTCCTGTTGGGTCCCAACCTGCTGGCCGCACTCACCGGCTTCTGTTTTCGGCGCACCCGATTGGTGTGGGCCCTGTGTGCCTCCCGCATGGAGTGGTCCCGTTACGAGGGGCTGAGACGTTGGCTGGATCGGCTGGAACGATTGTTGAGCCGGATCCCCAGGGCCATTATCTCCAATTCACAAGCCGGTCGGAACGATGCCGTAGCGGCCGGTTATCCGGCAGATCGCCTCCGGGTGGTTCACAATGGTTTTGACACCGAATACTTTCGGCCCGACCCGGTGGGCAGACGCCATCTGCGGGCCGATTGGGGCATGGATGCCAGCACGCCGCTGTTCGGTCTGGTCGGGCGGTTTGACCCCATGAAAGGCCATGCGGTTTTTCTTGAGGCCGCCGCCCTGTGTCTGAATGAGCTGCCCGCCGCCCGTTTCATTCTGATCGGAACCGGCGCAAGCCGGGTTGAAACCGGGCCGGGCCGACGCATCATCCAGTTGGATCACCACCCCGACATGCCAGCCGTTTATAACGCACTGGATGTTCTGGTGTCTGCCTCGGTATTCGGTGAGGGACTCTCCAATGCCGTGGGGGAGGCCATGGCGTCAGGCACGCCCTGCGTGGTGACCGATGTCGGCGACTCGGCGTTGCTGATCGGTGACTACGGGCAGGTGGTGGCACCCTCCGATCCCGCCGCACTGGCTGCCGCCATGTTGAGGCTGTGGCGGCAAGTGGACGCCGGAACCATCGACCGCGCCGGGCTGAGGGCACGCATCGTCCGGCACTTTGGCCTGGCGGCCATGATTGCCGGTACCGAAGCCGTACTCCGTTCAACCGGGGAAACCTGATGCGGATCTGTCACATCATCACCGGCCTGGTGACCGGGGGAGCTGAACGGATGCTGCTGAAACTGTTGTCTGCCACTGACCGCTCCCGCTTTACCCCGCTGGTGATTTCCCTGCTGGATGAGGGAGCCATCGGGCCGGACATTCGGGCATTGGGAGTCCCGTTGCTAACCCTGAACATGTCGCGCCGGGCTCCTCATCCGGCCGCCCTGCTTCGTCTCCGTGACGGGATCAGGTCATTTGAGCCGGACGTGATTCAGGGGTGGATGTACCATGGCAACCTGGCCGCCTCGCTGGCATCCCGCCTGGTGCCTGACAGGCCGCCGGTGGTCTGGAATATCCGGCAAAGCCTGTACGACATCCAGGCCGAGAAGCCCGTAACCCGCTGGGTGATTCGCCTGTCCGCCCGCCTGTCCGCTCATCCGGCGGCGATCATCCATAATTCGCAAACCGGTGCCGCACAACATGCACGCTCGGGCTTCAGTACCCGGCGCAGCTTGCTCATTCCCAACGGGTTTGATACCGGGGTCTTCAAACCCTCGGCGGACGGTCGCCAACGCCTGCGGCACCAACTGGGAGTCCGGGAGGATGAGTTTCTGCTGGGACTGGCGGCCCGTTACCATCCCATGAAGGATATCGGTAATTTCCTGCAGGCGGCTGCCCGGCTAACCCGGGGCGGATACGCCGCCCGCCTTGTTTTGGCAGGCCCCGGAATGACCACTGACAACCCTGCCCTGATGCGGCAAATTGGTGACCTGCAACTCGAATCCCGCGTCATACCAATGGGAACCGTGCGCGACATGCCGCTTTTTTTCCAGGGGCTTGATCTGGCCACGCTGAGTTCGATCCGGGGCGAGGGGTTTCCCAACGTGCTGGGAGAAGCCATGGCATGCGGGGTTCCCTGTGTCGCAACCGATGTCGGTGATGTCAGGCATATTCTGGGAGACACCGGCACCCTGGTGCCGCCTGCCGCTCCTGATGCCCTGGCTGATGCCTGGTCAGGCTGGATCAAGGCCGGGCCGAACTGGCGCAGCCAACAGGGACAACAGGCCCGTCAACACATCACTCGCCAGTATGCCCTCTCCGCCATCGTCCAGAGCTACGAGGCACTTTATTGTCGGCTGGTCACTGACCGGCAGACTTGAGCCAACCGGGCAACAGGTGCGAAAAAAAATCATCGTCTGCCGCATGGCCGGCCCGGGCAGCCGCCAGTGCCGCCTGAACCTGTTGCTTGAGTTGCCGGTCGGCAACACCGGCGGACACTGGCAGGGAGATGGCGTCGGCTTTGTGCAGATAGTGTTGAGCCTCGGCATAATCGCCCTGCACCAACAGGAAATTCCCGTAAAAGTAATTGGTGTCGAGGGCGTCGGGAAATAATTTCAGGGCGGTTTCCAGGTACTGCCGGGCCAGGGTGTTATCGCCAAACGACACCGGCCAGCCCGGCAGGCGTTGATAAAGATTGCCAAGGGTAATGTAGGCTGATCCATCCAGTGCCCGGGGATTCAGGGCGATCGCCCGTTGCAGCAGGTCGCGGGCGGTTTCGATCATGTCGAGGGTACCGATGCCAATCCGGGTACCTGCATAGGTACACAGCACCATCGCCCGCAATACCTTGGGAGCGGCATCGCCCGGATGTTCACGCTCCAGTGCCTCCAGACGGGTCAGCAAATCCCTGAACCGGTCGGCATGTTCCTCTTCGGGCCGGGCATACAGCACCGTTTCCCACTCGTCCTGCCATTGCCGTACGGTGGTCTCCACCGATGAATGGACAGGTGCCTGAGCCGGTACGGTGCCCGGCATCAGGCCCATCCCCAGTAAAACCGGCAGGATGAGTCGGCCCAACATCCTCGCTGCGTAGTGGTCGCGGATCATGTCCTAATTGACGGTCTGGGTAAAACGGTAGTGATTTTCCAGATTGTCCCTGATCTCTGCGGTCAGTTCACCCGGCTGCTCCGGCTTGAAGAAAAAGCGGAAATTGGGGTCAGCACTGATGGCAATGTCGGTTTGGGCGGTGAGGATGGGGGTGCCATTGAAGCTGACCTTCACCGTATCCACAAAATGGGCCGGCTTGATGATCCGGCTGATCTGATCCATCTGCAAACCGGTAATGTTGGGATGGCTGATGAGTAATTGCACCTGGTTGGGCTGGCTGAGGTTCAGGCCATTGGCTTCCAGTTTGAATTTCATCTTGCCCATTCGGGCCATCGCAGCCTCGATATCGGTGCCGATGGGAGCCGAACACCCGCCGCTGGCCTTGACATAGGCCTTGGCCATGTAAAGACGGGCATCGCTGGTTTCGGCAATGGCCCGGATGTGGGTGTAGGAATTGACCCGTACCCGCATGGCCAGATCAGCCTTGCCGCTGGCGGGAGTCAGGTCGAAGCGGGCGGAAAAGGGCACCGGGTTGTTGTCGATGAACAGGCTGATGGTCTTGATGTAGCGTTCCGGGGTTTGCGGTATCTTCGCCGTGATCTGTATGGGCGTCAGGGCCGGGTCTTCGGCCCGGTACGGGGCGGTCAATTCGATCACCGCGTCTGATTCCTCAATGGCCCGTTCACCGAAAAACTGCGGCTTGATTGTATGAGTCCAGGCGGTTTCATCCTCTTCGGCCAGACAGGTACCGCCTGCCAGCCACAGGGTCATGACTGCAAGGCCGAACAGGTTGATGAGCGTGTTTTTCAAGGGTTTCATGGCTGCCTCCGGTATTCAGGGGTAAAAAAACGGCCTACTTGCGCCAGTAGGCCGGCGTAAACAGGATAAGGGCGGTAAACACTTCGATCCGCCCCAGAAACATGGCGGTGATGCAAATCCAGGTTTGTGCGTCGGTCAGGGAACCGTAGTTGGTGGCAGGTCCCACCGCCCCCAGCCCGGGCCCTGCGTTATTGATGCTGGCAAGGATGGCCGACAGTGACGAGATGAAATCCAGCCCGCTGATGACCAGCATGAGGGTCAGAATCACAATACTCATGAAATAGACAAAAATAAATCCCAGAACTGACAGGGTAATGGGTGAGGAAATCACCATGCCGCCCAACTTGAGCGGATTGACGGCGGAGGGATGGGCCAACATGAACATCTGTAACTGGCTTTGTTTGACCAGGATCAGGGTTCTTACCATTTTGATGCCGCCACCGGTCGATCCGGCGCACACTGCCAGACAACTCAGAAACAGCATCCACAACGGTGCGAAGATGGGCCACAGATTGAAGTCCACACTGGCAAAGCCGCAGTCTGTCGCGATGGAAACCAGATTAAAACTGGCATGGCGCAGGGCGGTGAGAAAATCCGGATAGGTTCCCTGCCATTGCAGGTACAGGGCAATGCCGAGGCAGCTCCCCAAAACCAGCATCAGGTAGGGGGCGGCTTCGATGTCCTGGGCATACGGCGCGAAACTGCGTCCACGCAGGGCCAGAAAATGGGTGGCGAAGTTCAGCCCGGCAATCAGCATGAAAACAATCAGAACCGCTTCAATGGCCGGTGAATCAAAATAGCCGACACTGGCATCGTGGGTGGAGAATCCGCCCAATCCCATAGTGGCGAAGGCGTGGCAGATGGCATCCAGCCAGTTCATGCCTGCTCCCTTCAGGCAAAGAATGCAAGCCAGGGTAATCCCGCCGTAGACCAGCCAGAGACTCTTGGCCGTTTCGGTGATGCGCGGGGTCAGTTTGCTGTCCTTGATGGGGCCTGGCGTTTCTGCCATCAGCAACTGGCGTCCCCCTACCCCCAGTACCGGCAAAATCGCTACCGCCAGTACGATGATGCCCATGCCACCCAGCCAGTTGAGTTCGTGCCGCCAGAGATTGAGGGTAGGGGGTAAACCGTCAAGACCCGACAGCACGGTGGAGCCGGTGGTGGTCAGACCGGACATGGTCTCAAAGTAGGCATCGGTGAAGGACAGTCCGGGCAGGCTGGACATCAACGGAAAGGTGGCGAACGCCGCCATGCCCGTCCAGGCCAGTACCACCAGCATGAAGCCTTCCTTGGCCTTGAGTTCGCGCTGAAAATTGCGGGTCAGTGCCCACAGAACCAGGCCAGCCCCGAAGGTGCTGGCCATGTCCCCCAGAAACAGCAGCAGGGTTCCATCCTGAAACACAACGGCACTGATCAACGGCAGCAGGTAAGTTGAACTGAAAGCCATGAGCATCAACCCGAATACCCTGGCCAGTGACAAAAATCGCATCATCAGGTGATAACCGTGGGTACTGCCATACCGGAGCGTTGCCGGGCTTCGGACAAGCGTTCAGCCAGTTCGATCAGAGCCTTGAGGGCATCCTGCGGGTCATGCGGGTGTTGGCTGACGTCCGGCTCATACCGCTCCAGGTAGATACGCAGGGTGGCTCCCTCGGTACCTGTACCCGACAACCGGAAAACGATACGCGAACCGTTGTCGAAAATGATGCGGATGCCCTGCTTTTCGGTGATGCTGCCATCAACCGGATCGTGATAGCTGAAATCATCGGCCTGGCTGACGGTGTAGGTACCGAAGGTTTGGCCAGGCAGGGCAGCAAGCTGGTCGCGCAGATGGGCAATAATGGCCTCTCCGATTTCGCCCGGCATGTTTTCGTAATCATGGCGGGAGTAATAATCGCGGCCAAACCGCCGCCAGTGATCGCGCACGATTTCGGCAACGGACTGTTTTCTTACGGCGATGAGGTTCAGCCAGAACAGGACGGCCCAGAGACCGTCCTTTTCCCGCACGTGATCTGAACCCGAGCCAAAGCTTTCTTCACCGCAGAGGGTGATCCTGCGGGCATCCAGCAGATTGCCAAAAAACTTCCAGCCGGTCGGGGTTTCATAGCAATCAATGCCCATGGCCCGGGCAACCCGGTCGACGGCCTGACTGGTCGGCATGGAGCGGGCCACACCCGCCAGCCCCTTCTGGTAACCGGGCAGCAGGTGGGCATTGGCTGCCAGCACCGCCAGACTGTCACTGGGGGTGACGAAAAACCGGGTTCCCATGATCATGTTGCGGTCACCGTCTCCGTCAGACGCAGCCCCCAGGCTGGGAGCCCTGGGCCCATACATCAGGCTGGCCAGGGTATGGGCGTGGGTCAGGTTCGGGTCGGGGTGTCCGCCGCCGAAGTCTTCCAGCGGGATGGCATTGATCACCGACCCTTGCGCCGCCCCCAGTTTTTCCTCCAGGATGCGGCGGGCATACGGGCCGGTTACGGCGTGCATGGCATCGAAACACAGGGTGATGGAACCGGACTTGAGACCGGTTTCAATCAGGTTGAAATCGAACAAATACTGCATTAACTGCGCGTAATCATCGACCGGATCAACGATTTCGACCTGCATGTCCCCCAGCGAGGCACTTCCCTTACGGTCGAGATCAATCGCATCAGCCACGACCAGCCGGTACTGCGTAATCACCTGACTGCGGGCAAACACTGCGTTGGTAAAACTTTCAGGAGCCGGCCCGCCGTTGGCGGCGTTGTATTTGATGCCAAAATCCTCATCCGGCCCCCCCGGATTATGGCTGGCCGACAGCACGAACCCACCCAGAGCCTTGTGTTTGCGAATCAGGCAGGAGGCCGCAGGCGTCGACAACAACCCGCCCTGACCGATCAATAACCGACCCACCCCGTTGGCCGCCGCCATTTTGATGATGACCTGGAGGGCTGTCCGGTTAAAATAACGTCCGTCGCCGCCCAGTATGAGCGTCTGACCCGACACATCACCCAGTGTATCGAACACGGACTGAACGAAATTTTCCAGATAGTTAGCCTGCTGGAAGACCCTGACCTTTTTGCGGAGACCGGATGTACCGGGCTTTTGGTCGGGATACGGTGTGGTGGTACGGTTTTCGATCTGCATGATGATTGTTTCCGTCAGTTGGCTTGGATAGTTATTGACGCCCGCCCCTGTTGGGCGGAGGCTCACTGCAATGCCGGGCGGCAGTGTCTTTAATCGGTGTCTATTTTACTTGAGATGAAGGGGGATGCGTGAGATATCGTTCGGTTTGTGTTGCATTGTTCGGTCTGGCCATGGCCGACGCCAGGGCCGCTGAGAATTTTCCGGCTCAGGACATCTGGTTGCAGGTAGAGACCCGGACTCACCTGTTGACGGTCATGGAAGGCGATAAACCGATCGAACGGTTTGAAAAAATTGCCATAGGCCGCCGTGGATACGGTTACCAGAAGGCACGCGGCGACGACAAGACCCCACTGGGTAACTACCGCATTGGCTGGGTCAATGAAAACAGCCGCTACCACCGCTTCTACGGCTTTACCTATCCGAACCGTGAAAATGCCGAGCGGGCCTATCAGAGCGGATTGATCGGCCCCGGTGCCTATCAATCCATCATACAGGCCACTGCCGACGCCAGCGTCCCTCCCCAGGATACGCCACTGGGGGGGCAGATCGGCATTCACGGACTGGGCAGTGCCAACCCGAGAGTCCACCAGATTTTCGACTGGACCCACGGTTGCATTGCCATGACCAACGAGCAAATCGACCGCCTGAGTCACTGGATCAGGAAAGGCACTCTGGTAGTCATTCGAGAAATGTCGCAAAATAAGGGTGGAAACCTTGTCGATTTCACGGCAAACTAGCCATACACGGTCGATCGACTGGCTTCAGTGAGAAAAACCGTAAAATTTTTGTTTCAATCTCTCATTTATAAGGGTAATTTCACCATGACCAAAGCAAGCAAGTTTTTCGCAGTACTGATGGCCTCCGGCCTGACCGTTGGCTGCGCCAGCAAGAGCGACATCAGCAACCTGCAAAGCCAGGTTGATGGCCTGAAGGCTGAAATCAACTCAGTCAAGGGTTCTGCGGATGAAGCCCTGTCGGCTGCACAATCGGCTGAAGCCAAGGCTGCCAGCGCGGAATCGGCTGCACGCCGTGCCGCTGCTGCCGCTGAAGATGTCAGCAGCAAGCTGGATCGCATGTTCAAGAAATCCATGATGAAGTAAGTTCGTCTCCATCCGGATTACGGGAAAACCCTGACTGACCATTAACGGTCGGTCGGGGTTTTTTTGTTGACCCTCAGCAAATATGTCCCATGAAACGCCGTGACTTTCTCCGCTCCCTGACCCTCCTGTCAGCAGCCATCGCCTGCCAGGCTGCCCCTGACTGCCTGTCGGCGACCCGTCGGCGTGGCGAACACATCGTCGTGGTGGGGGCCGGCATGGCCGGCCTGGCGGCAGCCAACCGACTGGCCGAAGCCGGTCTGTCCGTCACCGTACTCGAAAGTCGGGACAGAATCGGCGGGCGTGTCTGGACCAGTCGTCTCTGGCCGGATGCCCCGGTGGATCTGGGAGCCAGCTGGATCCACGGCATCAAGGACAATCCCCTGACCCGCCTGGCCGACACGGCGGGAGCCAGACGCATCACGACCGACTACGACAACGCCATTACCTACGATACCCGTGGCGGCGAAGTCAGTCCGGCGTTTGAACGCTATATCAACCAAACCCTGGCCACAGCCATCGACCGGGCCATCGCCAGGGCCCGCAGAAACGGGCAGGACGCTTCACTGGGTGCGGTGCTGAACAAACACTTCAATGCGGCCACCCTGACCCCGCGCCAGCAGGATGCCTACAATTTTTACGTGAATTCAACGGTTGAACACGAGTATTCGGGCGATATTGCTGCCCTCTCACTGCAATCATTCGATGACAGCGATGATTTCGGAGGAAAGGATGCATTGTTTCCGGATGGCTACGACGCGCTGCCGAATACACTGGCCACAGGTCTGGACATCCGTACTCACCATGCCGTGACAGCCGTTCGCTATAACAACCGGGGCGTTGTCATATCCACTTCCGCCGGTGATTTCGCAGCCGACCGGGCCATCATTACGCTGCCCCTGGGCATACTGAAAAGCGACACGCCTGCTTTCATGCCCGCATTACCAGCCGCCAAACGACAGGCCATCCAGCTCCTGGGGATGGGCGTACTGAATAAAACCTGGCTCCGGTTTCCCGAAGCCTTCTGGCCTGGCCGCTATGACTGGCTGGAATATGTCTCCGCCGAAAAGGGACGCTGGTGTGAATGGATTGGCGGATTCGAGCGATACGCCGGACTGCCCCTGCTGTTGGGATTCAACGCGGCCGGTTTCGGGCGGGAGATTGAGGACTGGTCAGACCGTGACATCGTCGCAAGTGCCATGCAAACCCTGCGTATCATCCATGGCCGGGACATTCCCGACCCGACCGGCTGGCAACTCACCCGCTGGGGTTCAGATCCGCATGCGCTGGGTTCGTATTCGTTCTACGGGACAGGGAGTCAGCGCAAACAGCGCCAGCAACTGGGGATGCCGATACTGAATCGGCTGTTTTTTGCCGGCGAGGCCACTTCACCGGAATCTCCCTCCACCGTACACGGTGCCTATCTCACCGGGCGTCGGGCTGCGGCTCAAATTCTGGCCCTCTGAACGCACGCCCGCATGTTAAGCCGCCGTTACAGACGCAATAGCAAACGCGGGTTCCTTCTGTTACTGGGGTTGATGCTGGCCAGTTGCGCCAGCCTGCCGCCACCACGCCATACCACCAATCTGTGCAGTATTTTCACGGAGCGACGCGATTGGCGTACCAGTGCCTTCAAGGCCCAGCAACGCTGGCAGGCACCGGTTCCGGTACAAATGGCCATCATCAACCAGGAATCCAGCTTCGTACAGAATGCCCGTCCACCCCGCTACCGCTTTCTGGGCATTCTGCCGCTGTGGCGGGTCAGTTCGGCCTACGGTTACGGACAAGCCAAGGACGATACCTGGGACTGGTACGTCAGCAAGACCGGTCGCACCGAAGCCGCACGGGATGATTTTGCCGATGTGACCGACTTCATTGGCTGGTACATGAAGCAAAGCCGCACCCTGCTGGGCATTCCAGGCCAGGATGCCTACCGCCAGTATCTGGCTTACCATGAGGGACATGGCGGTTACCGGCGCAAATCGCATGAGGCCAAACCCTGGCTACTCCAGGTTGCCCGCCGGGTTGCCCGCACCGCCCGCCAGTATGCTTCCCAACTGACCGCCTGCACCTGACCACCCATGCACGAACACACCCACATCGGCTATCTGGACTCGATACGTGGACTGGCCGCCCTCACGGTGGTCAGCGAACATTTCGTGATCGCCTACGGACTGCCCTGCACCGGCGTCGTTTGCAGTCAGGTTCTGGACTATTCGCCCCTGCACCTGTGGTGGGACGGAACGGCTGCGGTGTCGATGTTTTTTGTCCTGAGCGGGCTGGTGTTGTCGCTGCGCTATTTCCGGGAGGGTCATACGCCCCGGCTTGATCAATTCTCCCTGCGCCGGTATGTGCTGAATCGCCTGTTCCGGCTCTGGCCACCCTATTGCGGGGTACTGCTGCTCAGTGCCCTGCTGTATCGGGCGACATCCGCCATCCCCATGCCGAGTACCTCGCTGTTGCCACCGGATCCCTGGATCAGCCAGATGTGGCAGGGGCATGCACTTTCCTGGGGCGACATGTTGCGGGAAGCATTTTTGCCGCGCCTGCCAGGCACTGTCGTACTGATCCCGCAGGCCTGGACCCTCACCATCGAGCTGACATTATCGCTGTTACTGCCGGTCGGACTGATTTTGATGCAACGGGGACTTTCCTGGCTGTTGCTGTTCACGCTGGCTCTGGTCAGTTTGCTGAATGTGCCGGTTTTTCTGCTGCACTTTCTGGCCGGCCTGCTGCTGGCCCGGCACTGGGGGGCCATTTCCGGATACCTGCTGGCACGGGCACTGCATCGACGCACCCTGTTAGGTCTGGGCCTGCTGCTGTATACCGTCAATGACATCCATCAAGGCTGGCTGAATGAAACCGGCCTCTGGTTGATCTCGGGGCTGGGAGCCGTGCTGATTCTGGTCTACGCCAGTGGTTCGGCCACAACCCAGCGGTTGCTGAATGTCCCGCTGCCAAGAATGATCGGCAAGGTATCCTACAGCCTGTACCTGCTGCACCTGGCGGTGCTGATGAGCCTGACACCGCTGATTCTGCAGGGGCTGGAACCGGTTTTGTCCAGTCGGTCGGGGCTTTGGCTGGGCGGATGGCTCCTGACCATCGGCTGCTCGCTGGCACTGGCCCGTCTGTCCTACCGTTATCTGGAAAAACCCGGCATGGCAGCGGGCAGATACCTGGGAGACGGATAGCGCAAAGCTGCCAAGTCCACACCCGCAGCAGACAAGATACCCGTCATGACTCCCAAATTGCCGGGAATTAGGCCACAATACACAAAATGTCCGTATCGGGCTGTTTGTCCATGACAAATCCGCCCCCGGGTTCACATCACCACTGAAACCAGGATTCCCCACCATGTCCGCTGAAAAAAACTTGTTCAGAGCCACCACCCCATCCGTTGACATTGATCCCGGTGAAACCCGGGAGTGGCTGGATGCCTTGCAGGCCGTCATCGAAACCGAGGGAGTGGAACGCGCCCATTTCCTGATCGAAAGTCTGGTCGATCAGGCCCGTCGTTCCGGAGCCAACCTGCCATACCGGGCCAATACCGCCTACATCAACACCATTCCGGCCTCGATGGAACCCCGCATGCCGGGCAATCCGCAAATTGAGCAACGCATTCGCTCCTACATTCGCTGGAATGCCATGGCCATGGTGGTCAAGGCCAACCGCAAATCAACCGAATACGGCGGACATATCGCCTCCTTCGCCTCGGCCGCCACCCTCTACGACGTGGGGTTCAACCACTTTTTCCGGGCTGCCAGCAAGGACCATGACGGTGACCTGGTCTATTTCCAGGGTCATGCCGCCCCCGGCATCTACGCCCGGGCCTATCTGGAAGGCCGCTTGAGCGACGAGCAACTTGACAATTTCCGGGCAGAAATCGGCGGCAACGGCCTGTCATCCTACCCGCATCCCTGGCTGATGCCTGATTTCTGGCAATTCCCGACCGTCTCAATGGGGCTTGGTCCCATCATGGCGATCTACCAGGCCCGTTTCATGAAATACCTGGACGACCGGGGCATATTGTCCACTGCCGGTCGCAAGGTCTGGTGCTTCTGCGGTGACGGTGAAATGGACGAGCCGGAATCCATGGGAGCCATCGGCCTGGCCGGACGCGAGCGGCTGGATAATCTGATCTTTGTGGTGAATTGCAATCTGCAACGACTGGACGGCCCGGTACGGGGTGACGGCAAGATCATCCAGGATCTGGAAGCCGAATTCCGTGGAGCCGGCTGGAATGTCATCAAGGTGATCTGGGGTTCGTACTGGGATCCGCTGCTGGCAAAGGACAGCAAGGGGCTGCTCAAGAAACGCATGGAAGAAGCCGTCGACGGGGAATATCAATCCTACAAGGCCAAGGGCGGTGCCTACACCCGCGAATTTTTCTTCGGCAAATACCCGGAGCTGGCCGAGATGGTGGCCAACCTGTCCGACGAGGACATCTGGCGACTCAACCGTGGCGGCCATGATCCGCACAAGGTTTACGCCGCCTACCATGCCGCAATGGAACACCGGGGCCAACCCACCGTCATCCTGGCCAAAACCGTCAAGGGCTACGGCATGGGGACTGCCGGTGAGGGGCTGATGACCACCCACCAGACCAAGAAGATGGATGAGGACTCCGTCCGGGGTTTCAGGGACCGTTTCAACATTCCGGTGACGGATGACCACCTGGCCGACCTCCCCTACTACAAACCGGCACCGGACAGCCCGGAACTGACCTACATGCACGAACGGCGCAAGGCTCTGGGGGGTTACCTGCCCCAGCGTCGCCGCGATGCTCCCCTGCTGCAGGTACCTGAACTGGATGTATTTGCCCCCTTGCTCAAATCCAGCGAGGATCGGGAAATGTCAACCACCATGGCATTTGTCCGCCTGCTGACCCTGCTGCTGCGTGACAAGAAACTGGGAAAATACGTCGTCCCCATCGTTCCCGATGAAGCCCGCACCTTCGGCATGGACGGCCTGTTCCGCCAGTACAGCATCTATTCCTCGGTCGGACAGCTTTACACCCCGGAAGATGCCGGCGGCGTGATGTACTACAAGGAAGACAAAACCGGACAAATTCTGGAAGAGGGCATTACCGAGGCGGGTGCCATGTGTTCCTGGATTGCGGCGGCGGCGGCCTACAGCAACCACAACGTGCAGATGATTCCGTTCTACATCTACTACTCGATGTTCGGCTATCAGCGGGTGGGCGACCTGATGTGGCTGGCCGGTGACCTGAGAGCCCGGGGCTTCCTCCTCGGCGGAACGGCGGGCCGAACCACCCTGGCCGGGGAAGGCCTGCAACATCAGGACGGTCACAGCCACCTGACCACCACCACCGTTCCCAACTGTGTGGCCTACGATCCCTGCTATGCCTATGAACTGGCGGTCATCATCCAGGATGGTTTACGTCGCATGTACCAGGAAGGCGAAAGCGTCTTTTACTACATCACGGTGATGAACGAAAATTACCTGCAACCGGAAATGCCCGAGGGCAGCCGCGAAGGTATCATCAAAGGCATCTACCCCCTGGGTTGCAGCAAACAGGCGCGGGTGCAACTGCTCGGCAGTGGCACCATCCTGCGTGAGGTCATCGCCGCCCAGGCCCTGCTGGCGACTGATTTCGGGATTGAAGCCCAGGTCTACAGCGTAACCAGTTTCAGCGAACTGCGCCGGGAAGGACTGGAACGGCAGCGCTGGAACCTGCTCCACCCCGATCAGGAACCCGCAACCGGCTACCTGGAAAGCCTGCTGGCTGACACCTGCGGGCCCATCGTGGTAGCTTCCGATTACATGAAAATCGTGGCGGATCAGATCCGGCCCTTCCTGCCAGCGAACCGTAGCTTTACGGTATTGGGAACCGACGGATTTGGCCGTAGTGACCGTCGCTCGGAACTGCGCCGCTTCTTTGAGGTAGACCGGCACTATATTGCTTACGCGGCCCTCAAGGCTCTGGCCGATAACGGGGAGATTACGCTGGATGTCGTCAGGGATGCCATGCAACGCTATGCCATTGATCCGGAAAAACCCAACCCGGTTCGGGTTTGAGCCCGACCCCCTTCATCAGCCATAGACTTACAGGAAACAATCCCATGGGTTTAGAACGCGAAGTAGCAGTCCCCGATATCGGGGAGTTCAAAAATGTAGAGATCATTGAGGTGCTGGTCAAACCGGGCGATGTCATCAAGCCGGAAGACTCCCTGATCACGCTGGAAAGTGACAAGGCTGCCATGGAAGTCCCCTCATCACACGGCGGCACCGTCAAAAGCCTGTTGGTGAAAGTCGGTGACCGGGTCAGCAAGGGCACACCCGTCCTCATCCTGACTGAAACTGAAGCGGCTGCCGCGTCGTCGGCACCGGTACCCGCTACAGCCACACCGGCAGAACCGGAACCCGCCCCGTCCCCAGGCCCGACCGCCACGGCTGAACCGTCTCCCCAACCCGCGCCCCCGGCGGCAGTGGTTGCCGCCACGGCCTTGGCGGATACCGCAGAACCGGGCCAGAGCGTACCACACGCCAGCCCTTCGGTACGCCGCTTTGCCCGTGAACTGGGGGCCGACATCAGCCGGATCAGCGGCAGCGGTTCCAAGGGACGCATCCTGAAGGAAGACGTGCAGGCCTTTATCAAAAAGGCCCTGCAGCGGGCCGATCAACCCGCCATCGGCGGCCCGGCCCTGGCACTGCCGCCCGCGCCGGTCATTGACTTCAGCCGTTTTGGCCCGATTGAATCGCAACCCCTGTCCCGGATCAAAAAACTGTCAGGTGCCAACCTGCACCGAAGCTGGATCACCACCCCGCACGTGACCCAGTTCGATCAGGCTGACATCACCGACCTTGAAGCCTTCCGGGTATCCCTCAAGGCGGAAGCCGAAAAGCGCGGGGTCAAACTCACGTTCCTGCCGTTTGTCATCAAGGCACTGGTGGCGGCCCTCAAGGCCTATCCCAATTTCAATGCCTCACTCAGCCCCAATGGCGAAGAGCTGATTCTGAAACGCTATTTCCATTTCGGCATTGCCGTCGATACTGCCGATGGCCTCATCGTGCCGGTACTGCGTGATGTCGATCAAAAGGGGCTGTTCGAGCTTTCGGCTGAACTGGCCGAACTGGGCAACAAGGCACGTGGCAAAAAACTGCGCGGCAGTGATCTCGAAGGGGGCACCTTCACCGTTTCCAGCCTGGGCGGAATTGGCGGTACGGCGTTCACCCCCATCATCAATCCACCTGAGGTGGCAATTCTGGGCCTTTCCAGAACCCAGACCCAACCGGTTTACCGCGACGGTCAGTTTGAGCCCCGCCTGATGCTGCCCCTGTCGCTGTCCTACGATCATCGGGTCATTGACGGGGCCGAAGGAGCCCGTTTCATCACTCACCTGTCCGGCGTGCTGGCCGACATGCGGCGGGTGTTGCTCTGAGGTGTGCAGCCCGGGAGTGTGGGCGTCCCGCCCGCCACGCGGCCAGGATGGCCGCACTCCCATGTTCTCCCGTCTCACAGAATTTTTACGCGGTAAGATCACCATGAACCTGGCCTACGCCCATCGTTTCGATGCCGAAGAGTATCTGGCCTTCGAAGAAGCCCGGACCGGTAGCAAACACGAGTATTTTCAGGGAGAAATTTATGCGATGGTGGGAGCCCGGGATGCACAGGTGACCGCTGCCGGAAATCTGTTCGCCCTGCTCTGGAACCGGCTCAGGGGCACGCCCTGCCGCATCTACATGGCCGACATGAAACTCCGGGTCGAAGCGGCGGATGCCTTTTTTTACCCGGATGTCTTCGTCACCTGCGATGCCCGCGATCAGGCCAATCCGCACTACAAGGCGTATCCGCGTC
>CAIVXW010000335.1 GCA_903910005.1 uncultured Methylococcaceae bacterium | reverse complement strand
CGAGACGCAGTCCGTGTGCCCGGTACTGGAGGCAGATACTGTCTCGATAGTATTTTTTGTGTATTTTCGTGTTTTTAGTGGCCCTGGTTTTTGCCACGAAAGGCACGAAATTGCCCGAAAATTCATGATCAACTCCCTTGTCGACGCAGATGGGCGGTCATGTGCAGAACACCCCAGGTCGGATACTCCGTGTACTGCTCATCCAGTAGCCGCATGTACAACAGGTTGATGCTCGCGGACGTCTGCCATTTTACCCCCTCTGTTTTCTATCCTGAAACGCGGTATGAAATAAGGGGGGTATCATAACCCTGCCCCTGACACTGACGATAACTCGCTTTACCAAACCAGGTGACCCTCCATGCACGCTTCCCTTTTTACTGACAGTGCCCGGCGTTTGCTGGATTTCATCAACGCCAGTCCCACGCCCTGG
Organism: uncultured Methylococcaceae bacterium; assembly: GCA_903910005.1. Lineage (GTDB taxonomy): Bacteria > Pseudomonadota > Gammaproteobacteria > Methylococcales > Methylococcaceae > CAIVXW01. The sequence goes on along the minus strand of CAIVXW010000335.1, from coordinate 4,003 downwards.
CATGCGGTGAGTACCGCCAATCAAATGTTGCGGGGGCAGGGCTCTCTCTACCTGGATGAACGGGAATCGTGGCCTGACCTCACACCCGGTTGTGGTTACCACGTCATCCGTGACGGTTCCTCGCTGGTGGCTTTCCGGCCCGGTACCGAGGCACCATCGCGGGGGGGCTTCCTCATCGTGGGTGCCCATACCGACTCACCCGGTCTTCGCCTCAAACCCAGAATCGCCCAGGATTCAACGACCCTGGTACGTCTGGGTGTGGAGTTGTATGGCAGCCCGATCGTGGCCACCTACGCCGACCGTGATCTGGGTTTATCGGGACGGGTGTTTGTAGTCGGCGATGCGGAACCTGAAGTCCGCCTGCTGCATTGCCCGGAGTCTCTGGTGCGCCTGCCTAATCTGGCCATACATCTCAACCGGGGCGTGAATGAAGACGGTCTCAAGTTCAACCGCCAGACCGAATTACCCCTGCTGTTCAGCGGAGCCATTTTCATTGAGCTGCTGGCTCACCGTCTGGGCTGTCAACCTGAAGACATACTGAGTTGGGAACTGATGGCCCATGACACCCAGCCCGGCACGTTCTGGGGAGCCGGACAGGAATTCATCGCCAGCGGACGGCTGGATAATCTCGGCTCCTGTTACGCTGCCCTGGAGGCCTTGCTGGAACCGGCGGCCCCGGGTTCTGCCACCCGGGTGGTGGCCCTGTTCGACCATGAGGAAATCGGCAGCGAAACCCGCAACGGTGCCATGAGCAGCCTGTTGCCGGATGTGCTGGAGCGCATCGCCCTGGGTCAGGGCGATGACCGCAGTGGTTATAAACAGGCACTGGCCCGCAGTATGCTGGTCAGTGCCGACGCCGCCCACGCCTGGCATCCCAACTTTGGTGGCAGTTACGATGCCGATCATGCCCTCAAGGTGAATGCAGGCCCGGCCATCAAGATCAACGCCAACCGGCGTTATGCCAGTGACGGGCACACCGTTGCCCGTTTCATGCAGGTCTGCGAGCGGGCCGGAATTCCGTATCAAAAATTCGTGCAGCGTAGTGATCTGGGCTGTGGTTCCACCATTGGTCCCATGACAGCCGCCAAACTGGGAATCGCCACGGTCGATGTGGGATCGCCCATCTGGGCCATGCACAGCATTCGCGAAAGCGGTGGAGCCCTTGATCCGGTCTACCTCAGTCGGGCCTTGCATGCCTTTCTGGGGGGCATCGCCTGATTCAGACACCGTCAAACACCCTCAAACAACCGAAAATCAGCCTGTCACCATGAATACACCGCATCTGCTGCATACCTGCCTGTGGGAAACCCTGCTCAACCACACCGGACGGGTAGGGCGCGACCAAACCGTTTTTCTGGAGCAATTCTACATTGACCTGTGCGTACGAATCGGGGCGCGTCTCTGTATCGAGATTGGCGCACACGAAGCCAGTGGTCTCAGACGACTGGGTCAAGTCTTGCCGGAGGCCCGCCTGCTGGCCTATGAGGCTAATCCCTATGTGTACCAGCGATTCGTCAACCGGGTGGCGGCGGGCATTCGCTACCTGAACCAGGCCGTCGCCCACGATGACCAGCCCAGGGTACTCAAAATCCCCCGGGTCATGCCAGTGCGGGAAGGACAGCGCACCTTGCCACGGGAAAATCTGACCAGCAGTTTGCGGGTCAGAAACATGGAGCGGGTGGAATATGAGGAAGTCACCGTAGCCTGTACCACGCTGGACAGTATCCTGTCAGAACAGCCCGGACTGGCACCGGTCAGTTTATGGATTGATGTGGAGGGAGCGGCGGGTGATGTACTGGCAGGCGCGACCCGGGTCCTGCGGAGCGAGGTCGCCCTGATCTATATCGAACTGGAAAACAAAACGTCCTGGAAAGGCCAATGGCTGGATCAGGACGTAGCCCGCTTTCTGGCGGGCTACGGGTTTGTTCCGCTGGCGCGGGACATGCAAACACCCTGGCAATACAACCAGTTATTCATACAGGAACGCTGGCTGGAATCACCCGGGATTATGGAGGCGTTTGGTGGCCTGCTGCATGAGGTTCTTGCCCGCCCGGCGGATCAGACCACCACGGTGCCTGATTCACACAAGGCCGGGGCATCGGCTTCGGAATAGCGGGCACAGGCACTGGCCGTTTCCCAGAGCGTCACACTGCTAACCGGCAATCCGGCCTGGCGGGCAGCCTGGTAAATCATTCGGGCCAGCACCTCGGCTGTGGGCGGTTCGTCCAGTGCGGTGAACCGCTCGCCCGACTCAACCAGATGCCCGATCAGGGGATCATCCCGGTGCAGCAACAGATTGTGGTCGAGTTCGCTGTCAATATAGCGGGCCAGGGGATGCTGGATGTCGGCAAAATCACACACCATGCCCTGTTGGTTCAGGCTGGAAGCCGAAACGGTGATGGCGGCCTTGACGCTGTGGCCGTGCAGGTTTTTGCACTTGCCCGGATGCTGCATCAGGCGATGGCCGTAGCAGAAATAAATCTCTTTGGTAATGGAATACATGGGGATGGTTCGGGTGACCCTCAGTTGCTTTTGATACCCTTGATCGACCCCGCTATCTCGTACTCTCCGCTCGCGATTTGTTCGCAGCGGATGACTTCAATATACGCCGTCAGCGGGGCGGTAATCCGGCTTTCCAGATCAATGTACACTTCAGCCGCCTTGCCAGGCTCCACCGGGACATCGGCCAGAAACAGGATGCCGGAACCGCTGATGTTGCCGCAGGTGGCTTCCAGAAAATTCTCGCCGTCGGCAACCCTGAACTGCATCCTGCAACGCGCCTGCATGCGGATGAAATCGCGTTTTTCATTTGAAACGGACATGATCCTGACTCCTTCGGGGTGAATGGAATAAATCCGGGGGGCAGATTGTAACGTATTCGGTTACCGGCAGCATCCCGCAGCATTGCCGATAGCCGACCGCCCCCGGTCAATCACCCCGACCCCGACGGCAGGCCGGGTGCGTCAACGCCGGGTGTCGGCATTGGCCGGCGCGAAACCGGGAACGCTGATTTCAACCGGAGGCTGATCCTCTTGTCCCAGTTGACGAAAGCGCAGGGCACCGGCCAGTTCGACCGGTTTTGCCGCCGTGCAGGCACTGTGTACGAAAAACCAGGAGGAATCACGCACTGACGATCCGTCCGGATCCAGATAATTGACATCGGTGGTGAACGTCACCCAGTTAAGGCTGATGGGAGCGATATCCAGCAGGGGCTGAACCGGGTCGCCGGGTTCGGCAACCACCGACGTGTAGGTCAAACCGGCCCGGTACAACACCTCGTCAGCAGCCGGCTGGCTTTTGCTGAAATGATACGCGATGGACACCGGACCCCGCTTCCTGAATCCGCCCCGCAGAAAATCGTTGATTTCAAAATGCTGCTGACCGGGCGTGCGTCGATCATAATCAACGTTGTTGAGCCTGATCCTGGCGGCATAAATGCAACGGGTATCCTTGCGCCACACCTCGTCGATGACACTGCCGACGGTAATGCTGTTGTTGAAGGTCAGGGCTTGCTTCAGGATGAGGGGGCGAGTCACCAACGCCTCACGGACATAACCCGGCAGCGGGGGAACCGTGTTGTTGCTGCGAAAAATGGCGCAGGTGTTGTTGGCAGCCGACGTGGGGGGAATCGACCCGTTGGGGTCGGTTCCAAACTCTCCGGTCACATTGCAGGCCGTGTAGGCGGAAGTTCCACCCGGAGCCGTAAACCCCGTGGCTGGAAGGGTTACAAAGCCGGTGGCCAGCACCGGAGCCGATGCGCCCAAACCGGCGATCAGGGTTAAAAAATTAAGGACTGTGTTGTGTTTCATGAGCAGAAAGGATGTGGGTATTAAGCAGGCTATGGCGAACCCTCTCGAAGCGGATCGCTCCGCACGGTCAGACGATCTGATGGGGGGTTCATACTTTTCGGCATGGCCCATTTGGTTCAGTTAAACTCAGACGGGGTGATTGGGTCATGGGAGCAGTGTATCAGAAAGCGGGCGAGCCGCCTGTGTTCGATCTG
>CAIVXW010000334.1 GCA_903910005.1 uncultured Methylococcaceae bacterium | reverse complement strand
CATTCAGCGTTATCATGCATACATGATCTACCGTCTATCACAACTCGATGGCAGGAGGTTTTACGATGACGAGTGTGACCGTTCAATCAAGGGTCAACCCGAAACTTAAAATGCAGGCCGAGGCGCTCTTTGCCGCCATTGGCCTCAGCACTGCCGATGCAATCCGCATTTTCTTGCAGCAAGCGGTCAATGAAGGCGGATTGCCTTTCCGTCCTACGCTCGTGAAGCAGCCCAACACACAGACACTTGTGACCATAGAGGAACCGGAGGAGGGTGGCGGCAAACGTTATAGTAACGCCCAGGAACCGGGTGATAATCTGGGTAGCTGAAATCCGCCGATCATTATTCGCGTAGTCAAAAAGAGTCACAAACTCACCTTTACTACACGAATAAATACTCTCGCTTCCTGAAATGGTACAGGCGTTACTCTAATCCAGCGCTGTCTGATGTATAGCATTTGTATAGTAATTTGATATACAATCGCTATACTAAACTTATCGTTCAACAATCTGTTCAACCATACCTGAACCATTGAATGCAGCCATCTTCAAGCAAGCCAACGATTACTAACGAAACAATCACAAAGCGCACCCAGCCTGCTAACGAAACGATCACAATAAGCAGGCCCAAACACTAACGGGACAATCACATTATCGCCCGCCATTGCTAACGAATGAATCGCGATTTTCCAGAGAGATCCAATAATTCTTTTTTCAAATAAAGACCAAGACACTATCTGGTCCCTTCCGTTCCAAGGAGGCAAGCCATGACCGAAGACCGACGCCAGGGAAAAGATGAAATGAATCTGGCGGTGCTGCCAATTGCGCGGCTGGGCCGCAACGACCGGCGCACCCGCATCGAATATCACGGCACGTTTAAGGAACGTGGCAAAGAGCAGGAAACGATGGTCTGGATCGTCGAAGGTGCAGCCGGGCTTCCCACTGAATTTGCCGAACGGGTCATGGTTGCCTTGCTTTACCTTGGCTCCCAGCAGGACTTTGCCGACCGTAAAATGCGTTTCACCGTCTACCGTGTGCTGAAGGTGCTGGGCCTGACCATCAGCAATCGCAATTACCGAATGGTCGAGAAGGCGCTTAAGCAGCTCGCCGGCGTCCTGATCACCAGCGATAAGGCGTGGGTTGAGCGTACTGAGGAAGGCAAACAGAAGCGGGTCACCACCTCACGCGGTTTCCACCTTGTTGATGAATATTATCTGCATTACCAGGATGGCGAGGAGGAAGGGCCAGAAAGTTTCGTCCTTTGGGGGGCGCGAATCTGGAAATCCATTCAGGCCGGCTATCTCAAAATGCTGGATATCGATTTTTATTACAGCATTGAAAACCCACTTGCCCGCCGGCTGTACCGCTTCCTTGACAAAATCATGGCCTACGAGCCGGAAAAGCCCTACCAGATCGATATTTTTGATCTGGCGAACAAGCTGGGCATGGCCTCCTACGACCACGCCGCACATCTGCGCCGGCCCCTGAACACGGCAGCCCAGGAGTTGGTGGAGCGCGGCTACCTGAGCCATTTTGAGTTCCTCAAAGTTGGGAAATTCTCCCGCATCCGCTTTTACCGGTCATCGGATCGACCCACCATGCAGCTCCCGCTGCTGGCGCCGGAAGAGACTACTAACGAAACAATCACAAAAAGCGACATGGATCGGGTATGGGAAGCGATTGTCGCGCAGATGACGCCGTCTTTGCGGGAGTCTCTTCAGTTTGCCAGGCTTGTCCAGGTTGAGGACGGGGTTGCCGTGATCGAGGCCGGACGCCGGGCCGAATGGCTGCAAAACCGGACGCCCCGGCCACTACTCCGGGCGCTTCAGACCGAGTACCCGGAAGTCACCGAAGTGCTGTTTGTTGCAGAGCTTTCTGCGCTAGCGGAAACGGTGGAGCGCTAAACTACCCGGTGATTACTAACGAAACAATCACAAAAAACCCTCGATCCTCATCGCGTTCGAGGGCCAATGATGGACAAAACCCGCTAGACGCGGCAGGATAGGCTATTTTTCGGGCACGCTGGCGCGTGCATGTGAAAAGAAAATGAGGCGGACGAGGGAT
>CAIVXW010000333.1 GCA_903910005.1 uncultured Methylococcaceae bacterium | reverse complement strand
TCATACACCACAACGGGATCGCCATGATTGCGGCGACAGGCCCGGTTACCCGGTGTATCCGGTTGATTCAGCCAGAGAGTCCCGAACAGGCGCGGCTCGGTGAGTGGCAGCCCTTTTTTGTCGAAAACCTGGTACAGGGTGGTGTTGAGCATCTGCACGTAGTGCTTGGGACCTACGTCACCTACGGGATCGGGGGGGTTGGCCGCAGTTTTCATGCCGGGGACATTGACCAGGGGGCGCGTCAGCGACCGGATGATCGGAGTGGTACGAAAATTCCCGATGGGTTCCGTGGGTTCATCGCGCTGGAGTCCGGTATCCTCCAGCGGAATGCGCGGCGGTGCGAGCTGATCCGGCAATATGTCCAGATCAGGCGGCGTGAGCGGGTCAGTATCCGGCAGGCGTGCCCGTGGCCCTGCCACAGCCCCCGATCCGGTGTAACCCTGTACCGGCGTTCCCCGGTAAAACCCGTTGGCGGCGGATGTTTCCGCGCCGATCCACAGCAACAACACGATTGCCGGGCCGTAAGGCTTCCCTGCCATGGTATTTCTCCTTGTTTAACGTGAATTCGTAAGGGGGGAATGGGGAATGGGTTGTGGTGGTTGGTATGCGGTATTCACTCGCCCCTGGCCCCTCGCCCCTGGCCATTCGCCTGCCCAAGCGGCCAGGATGGCCGCTTCCACGGGCCGCTCCACGGGCCGCTCTACGGGCCACTCGCCACTCGGTTCATCCATACCTGCAAACCCCGGTTGGCCGTTGTGGCCAGTGCGCCTGCCTCCTGTTTCAGGGGTGGCACTGAATCATCGGTGGCGATGACCAGATCAGGGCGGCCATCGCCGTTCAGGTCGGCCGGGGTGATGCCATACACTTCACGAATACCGGCAGCAGGCAGGCCACTTGCCCTGATCGGTTGCCAATGCCCGCTTCGGTTTTTACTCAGCACAAACAGGCCGCGACTGGCCTGGGGGTCAGGTGACAGGGTGCCCGCTACCAGTAACTCAGGGCGGCCATCGCCATCAATATCGGCCACGCCTACGGCATGGGCTCCGCCTTTCAATGCCGTAAAGGGATCGGCCTGGGCTGACCAACTGCCGTCCGGTTTCTGCAGAAACAGTTCGACACCGTTGATGTCGTTGGCGACGGCCAGATCCAGCCGCTGGTCTGCGTCAAGATCAGCCACCGCCAGTCGCTGATGAATGCCGCCCAGCAGGGGATGCGGCAAACCCCGCGAGGCAGCGTGCCACTGGGCCGTGCCGTCACCCAGCCAGACCCTGGGTCCGGCAAAGTAGGACGCCACCACATCCAGATGGCCGTCGTGATTGATGTCGGTCAGCAGCATGTCCTGAGCCCAGCCGCCCTGTTGCCCATCCTCCGCTTCCGGATCCTGGCTGCCCGGCAATCCGTCGAAACCGTCCCGGGCAGATTGTTGCCAGTGGTGGCCACTGCCATCACCCAGATACACCGTGAAACCGCCCCGGTCCGAGCCGGTTGCAACGATATCCGGGTGGCCGTCCTCGTCGACATCACCCACCCCCAAATCTTCAGTGCCCGTAAAGACGTTGAGGTCGGTCTTTTGGGTCGATTCCGCCTGGGCGGCTGTCGAATTGATGGCTTCCGCTGCCGGTTGCCAGTGCCCGGTTCCGTCTCCAAGCCAGACATACAACCCGTGGCAGTGATCGGCCACCACCAGATCCGGATGACTGTCCCGGTTGACATCCGCGCTGGCAATCCCGCCGCCGCAGGAGGTTTGCTTGAATGAAAGCCCGTCTGACGACTCGCGCCAGTGGCCGGCTCCATCGCCCAGCAGTACCCGTGGCCCGTGCCCCATGCGGATATGGGCGGCGATATCCGGGTGACCGTCATGATTGAAGTCACTCACCAGGGGAACGCTTTTCCACTTGCCTCCCTGGGGTATTCCCTCGGCACCCATCTCGAACTGGAACGGCACGTTGCCGTCCGGGCCGGATTCATCCGGGCGGGTTGGGTTCAGCCGTTGACAGCCGATGCCGCTCAGCACCAGAGCCATCAGTAAAATCCGTTTGCCACAGGTTTGCATCATGCGCCTTTGTCTCCTTTGGGTTCAGGGTTGGAAACCGGTTGTTCCGGTTCCTGCGGAACGCTGCGATACCACTGATCGCCGACCTTGATCCAGTCCTGCAACAGACTTTCTTCGCGGGGCGGCATTTTGGATACACTGGGATCGTTCAGTTTATAGCTGAAGGTGACCCGGACTCGTGCCTGCCGCTGGTTGCGGGGAACTTCCACCCAGTCCAGTTTGTGTGCCAGATACTGGTAAAACGACCGTTTTTTACGGAAGGCCTGAAAATCGACCTGCCGTCGCCAGGCCGGATCCAGTAGCCGGTACAAGCCCGCCTGATCCTGCCGTTCGCGGGCCTCCCAGAATTGATGCAGCCGTTGGGTCAGGGCCTGCTCTTCCGCAGTGGCCCGCTCCACCGGTGGCAGTCCCGGCGCATTCTGCCGTAACTCCGGCGGTACCGGATAGTATTGATCCTGCTCCTTCTGCCAGATATCCCAGATGCGAGCCCGGTGGGCGGGCATGTCAGGATAGGCCCGTGGCTGGTAGCCATAGTCCACCTCGGCCCAGGCATAGTCGCCCTGTCGCTCGATTCGGCCAACGGTGATGGCGGAAAAGCGTAGTTTTTCCAGCCGGTTTTTGGCTTCGACAAACTCATTTTGCGACAGCCCCTGCAGATAGCGGGGCGACAGCAACCGGAACAGGGTGTGCCAGTCTTCCCGTTCCTGGGCACGCCAGTAAGCCTCGACCCGGGTTCGTAAACCCGGCAGCGGTTCTGCCGTGTCAGCCTGGGCCACGGCAGCAACGACAGCCGCCAGCCAGCCCAGTATCAGTCGGCCTGCATGGTGTTGTATTGATCGGTTCATCCGTGTCATCCCTGGCTTGCGCCATCGTCAGTCGCATCCGGTCGTGGTTTCTACTGTAGCGGCATTGAGACAGCCGAACATCCGCAAACAATACGGGTCAGGGACATTACCCTGCCGCCAAACCGGATGGCATCGCTCGCAAAAAACCCCCTCCCCCGTCTTGCGACCGGAGAGAGGGCATGGATTTCAGGCGGGTTTTACGCGCCTTGGGGGATTACTGCGGTGCATCCATCGTCGAAGCGGCATCCCACTCGACGAATCCGACAGGAGCTGCCGTATTGGAGGCCGCCAGCTCGGTAGAGACGGCTCCCAGGGTCGGGATCACGCTGGTCTGAATACCAACCAGACCCGTATTTTGCGAATCGGTGCATTGCGTACTCTTGACGCCTTGCACCCGGTAGTAGGCTGCATCCTTCAGCAAGGCCGCCGAGAAGTTCTGCGGTGCGGTCTTGACGCCATCCAGGGTGGTTTC
>CAIVXW010000332.1 GCA_903910005.1 uncultured Methylococcaceae bacterium | reverse complement strand
CTCCACGATGTCACGGGCCGACAGTTCGGTGTTGTCCAGCAGGGCGCGGGCCGCCGACTGGGCAAAGGGGCCACCGGAACCGATGGCAATCAGGCCGTTTTCAGGTTCCAGCACATCGCCGTTGCCGGAGATGATGAGGGACGCATGGGCATCCGCAATGGCCAGCATGGCTTCCAGTCGCCGCAGCATGCGGTCGGTACGCCAATCCTTGACCATTTCCACCGCGGCCCGGGTCAGGTTGCCCCGCTGTTTCTCCAATTGGCCTTCAAATCGTTCAAACAGCGTGAAGGCATCGGCCGTAGCACCGGCAAATCCGGCCAGAACCTTGCCGTGATAAAGCCGCCTGACCTTGCGGGCATTACCTTTCATGACGGTATTGCCGAGTGTAACCTGGCCGTCACCGCCAATGACGACCTGATTGCCGCGCCGGACGGATATGATGGTGGTACCGTGAAATGTTTCCACTGAGTCTGTCTCGTCTCGAAAAAAGGGCGGATTGTACATCATGGCCGTGCCAACTGCTTGGGGGTTTGCCGAAATTCCTGGGCCGGGCCATAATCCGGCTTCCCCGATACACTGAGCGTTTTACTACCATGACCCAGATAACCCTGATTGAGGATGAACCTGCCCTGCGTGAGGAACTGGCCGCCTTTTTGAGTGGACGGGGGCATTCTGTCATGCAGGCCGCCTGCCTGGCTGATTTCTGGCCGTTGGTGCAGCAGACAACCATCGCCATCATTGACATCATGCTACCCGACGGCCAGGGGCTTGAGGCAGCGGCAAAGCTGCGGGAAACCAACCCCCAGGCGGGGGTCATCATGCTGACCGCCCGGGGGGCCATGGATGATAAATTGCGAGGGTATGGTCACGGAGCCGATTATTATCTGGTCAAGCCGGTGCGGTTGGTTGAACTGGGTGCCATCATTGATGCGCTGAAGCGGCGGGTTTGCTCAGGTTGGCGACTCGATACCCGGGAGTGGCGACTGGTTAGCCCGACCGGTTGTGAAATCCATCTGGGTGAAATGGAAATGAAACTGTTTGAACTGCTGGCGACTTCAGCCGGTAGCGTGGTCACCCGTCAGGAACTGATCGAGGCTCTGGGCATGAAGTGGGCCGACTATGACCTCCGTCGTCTCGATACCCATATCTGCCGTTTTCGCCAGCGCTGGCAGGGCATATCCGGAGAAGTGCTGCCCCTCAAAACAGTACACCGCAAGGGATACGGTTTTGGGGATGTGATCAACCGCATCGAATGAGGGCACTCAGTAACGGGGCATCGCCGGATCGACTGTCCTGGCCCAGGCTTCTATCCCGCCTGACAGATTGATGACCTGTTCGTAACGTTGTGAGCAGAGATAGTCGGCTACCATCCTGCTACGCACACCGTGGTGGCACAGAACGACAATTTCCCGATCGCGATCCAGTTCGCCGAGGCGTACCGGTATTTCGTTCATCGGAATATGCAGACTGCCCTTGATATGGCAGAACCTGAACTCGTGGCCCTCCCTCACGTCCAGCATCAGGGGGGGCGTTCCAGGTTGCTCAAGCCATTGCTGCAATTCGGTCGGGGTCATCTCGCGCAAACTCATCGGGTTATCACCTCATCTTCGTCAGACATCATTGAGGCAGGCAGGGTGCCTGCGTTTCAGGGCAT
>CAIVXW010000331.1 GCA_903910005.1 uncultured Methylococcaceae bacterium | reverse complement strand
ATGCGCATGGTGATTGAACTCAAGCGGGGCGAAACTCCGGAAGTCGTCCTCAACAACCTCTACCAGCAAACGTCATTGCAGACGGTATTTGGCATCAATATGGTGGCCCTGATTGACGGACGGCCCCGCTGCCTCAACCTCCGGGACATGCTGCTGGCATTTATCGACCACCGTCGTGAAGTGGTGACCCGCCGCACCCTGTTTGATCTACGCAAGGCCCGGGAGCGGGCCCATATCCTCGAAGGTCTGGCGGTAGCCCTGGCCAACATTGACCCCGTGATCGCACTGATCAAGGCGGCTGCCACACCCGCTGAAGCCAGGGAAAACCTGCTGGCCCGGGAATGGCAATTCGGGATTGTTGCCGAACTGCTGGCCCGGGCAGAGGACGCCGCCCGGTCGCGCCCGGAAAACCTGCCGCCCGGTTACGGCCTGACCGCCTCGGGTTACCGGCTCTCACCGGAACAGGCCCAGGCGATACTGGAACTGCGACTGCACCGCCTGACCGGGCTGGAACAGGACAAAATCATTGAAGAATACCGGGGCATACTCGGGCAAATTAACGAGTTGCTGGCCATACTGGCCAGCGATGTTCGCCTGATGGAAGTCATCCGGGATGAACTGGTCGCCCTACGCACCCAGTTCGGTGACGGTCGCCGTACCCGCATCCTTCCCGATCATCTGGACCTGTCACGGGAAGACCTCATCAATGCCGAAGATGTAGTCGTCACGGTTTCCCATGCCGGTTACGTCAAATCGCAGCCACTGGCGGTATACCGGGCGCAGCGGCGCGGCGGGCGGGGCCGGGCAGCGGTCACCACCCGTCTGGAGGATTACATCGAAAAACTGATCGTGGCCAACACCCACGACACCATTTTGTGTTTCTCCAGCCTGGGCAAGGTGTACTGGCTCAAGGTGTATGAACTTCCCTCGGCCAGTCCGGGAGCCCGGGGCAAACCCTTTGTCAATTTGCTGTCACTGGAGGAGGGCGAAAAAATCAGTGCCATCCTGCCGGTGCGTGAATTTGACGCCGAACACTTCGTATTCATGGTGACCGAATCCGGCATTGTCAAAAAAGTCACCCTGAATGAATTTGAACGCCCCCGTCAGGCCGGCAAAATGGCCATAGAACTGCGACCGGATGACCGACTGGTCAATGTCGCCATCACTGATGGCAACCAGCGGGTTCTGCTGTTCAGCAATGCCGGCAAGGCGGTTTGTTTCAGGGAAGATGAAGTCAGGCCCATGGGGCGCGGAGCCTGCGGTGTCCGTGGCATGACCCTCGGAGAAAACCAGAAGGTCATCGCCCTCATCATCGGGGTGGACGGGGCAGTGCTCAACATTACCGAAAACGGGTACGGCAAACGCACCGATCTCAGCGAGTTTCCGGTACACCGGCGCGGTGGCCAGGGTGTCATCGCCATGCAGACCGGTGAGCGTAATGGTGATGTGGTGGGGGCGGTTCTGGTCAGGGAAAGTGATCAGATCATGCTGATCACCGACGCCGGTACCCTGGTCAGAACCCGGGTGGATGAAATCCGGGCGGCGAGCCGCAATACCCTGGGCGTCATGATCATCCGCTCGAACAAGGACGAAAAAGTGGTGGGCGTTGACCGGATCGCACAACTGGAAGGCGAAAACCTGGAGGAAGAAGGCGAGGCAGACACCAATGATGACGCAGTAGCGGTGGTGATGGCCGACGATCTCACCCCGGCCAATGATGCTGAATGAGGGGTAGCCGCATGGATCAGCCCAACACGCAGCGGCAGACCGCCGAATCACTCAGCGATATCCGCCAGCAAATTGATGCCGTGGACGATCAACTGCTCGAACTCCTGTCGCGGCGGGCCGGGTTTGCCCAAAAGGTGGCAGAAATCAAGCAGGCAGCCGGTGAAACCACCTGCTTCTACCGACCTGAACGTGAAACGGATGTTTTGCGGCGGGCGGCTGCCAATAATCCGGGGCCGCTCAGTGACGTGGCCGTGGCCCGGTTTTTCCGCGAGGTGATGTCTGAATGTCTGGCACTGGAACACCCTCTTGAGGTTGCTTTTCTCGGCCCCGCCGGAACCTTCTCGCAACAGGCCGCCCACAAGCATTTCGGTCACGCCATTGCCGCCCGCCCGGCGGCCTCCCTGGATGACATTTTCCGTCAGGTCGCCAACCAAACCTGCCACTACGGCGTGGTACCGGTGGAAAACTCCACCGAGGGCAGCATTACCCGAACCCTGGATGGCTTCATTCGCTCGGACGTCCTGATCGCCGGTGAAGTCCAACTCAGGATACATCACAACCTGATGGCAGGCTCGCCCGGACTGGACGGCATTGATACGGTATTTTCCCATGAGCAGTCGCTGGCCCAGTGCCGTACCTGGCTGGAACAGCATCTGCCCGGCATCCGCTGCAACGCAGTCAGCAGCAATGCCGAGGCTGCCCGTCTGGCCTCGCTCAATCCGGCGGCGGCAGCCATTGCCGGCCTGACCGCTGCCGAAGAGTACCGGCTGCATGTTCTGGTCTGCAACATAGAGGATGAACCCGACAACACCACCCGCTTTCTGGTGATTGGCCGTAGTCCGGTTGGCCCGACCGGTCATGACAAAACCTCCCTGCTGCTGGCCACCCACAACCATCCGGGTGCGCTGGCCCGGGTACTGGAACCGTTTGCCCGTCACGGCATCGGCCTCAGCAAAATTGAATCGCGTCCCTCCCGGCGCATGGCCTGGGATTATCTGTTCTTCATGGATGTGGAAGGACACCAGCAGGATGCCCTGCTGACTCAGGCTCTGGCCGAACTGACGGAGCGGGTCACGCTCCTCAAAATACTGGGCTCCTACCCCCGGGCACTCAACCTCTCCGAATGATTCCGTCAACGTCCACCCTTACGAGGTAACCATGTCATCCGACCACCCGTCACACGCCGTACCCATCCGTCAGACCCGCCTGTTGATTGATGGCCAGTGGGTTGAAGCCGCCAGCGGCAAAACCTTTGAAACCCTGAATCCGGCCACCGGCCAGGTGATTGCCCGGGTCGCCGAAGCCGATGTTGAAGATGTCAACCGGGCGGTCAGTGCCGCCCGGCGGGCCTTTGATACCGGTCCCTGGCGACGCATGAGTGGCCGCGAGCGCGGCAAGTTGCTGTACCGTCTGGCCGACCTGATGGAGCAGAACATGGGCGAACTGGCCGCACTGGAAACCCTGGACAACGGCAAACCCCTGAATGACAGCCTCAACGGCGATCTGCCACTCAGTATTGATTGCTACCGCTACTATGCCGGCTGGGCCGACAAACTCGAAGGCAAAACCATCCCGGTGCAGGGTCCCTATTTCACATATACCCGGCACGAACCGGTCGGCGTGGCAGGTCAGGTCATTCCCTGGAACTTCCCGCTCCTGATGCAGGCCTGGAAATGGGGCCCGGCCCTGGCGACCGGCTGCACCCTGGTTCTCAAGCCCGCCGAACAAACTCCCCTGACCGCACTGCGGGTGGCAGAACTGGCCATGGAAGCCGGTTTTCCTGACGGTGTCATCAACGTAGTGCCGGGGTTTGGGCCGACCGCTGGTGCCGCCGTGGCGGAACACGGGGATGTCGACAAAATTGCCTTCACCGGTTCGACCGAGGTCGGCAAACTGATCATGCAGGCGGCCGGTCGTTCCAACCTCAAGCGGGTAACGCTGGAACTGGGCGGCAAGAGTCCCAACATCGTGTTTGCCGACAGCGATCTCGATGCGGCGGTTGAAGGGGCCTTCTTCGGCCTGTTTTTCAACCAGGGCCAGTGCTGCTGTGCCGGTTCCCGCCTGTTTGTCGAAGAAAAAATCTACGACGAATTTCTCGAACGTGTTACCCGGCGGGCTGACCGGCAGGTGGTGGGCGATCCCTTCGATCCTGCCACGACCCAGGGTCCGCAGGTCAGTCAGGAGCAATTTGACAAAATCATGGCCTACATCGAATCCGGCAAGTCCCAGGGTGGACGACTGGTACGGGGCGGGGCACGGGTCGGGACGCAGGGTTATTTCATCGAACCCACC
The DNA here is from genome assembly GCA_903910005.1 of uncultured Methylococcaceae bacterium. Classification (GTDB taxonomy): domain Bacteria; phylum Pseudomonadota; class Gammaproteobacteria; order Methylococcales; family Methylococcaceae; genus CAIVXW01. Next base: position 2,276 of record CAIVXW010000331.1, on the reverse strand, counting down.
GTGTTTGCCGACGTGCGGGATGACATGACAATTGCGCGGGAGGAAATTTTCGGGCCGGTGATGTCGGTGATTCCGTTCCGTGATGTGGATGAGGTGATTGCGCGGGGCAATTGCAGCCTGTACGGCCTGGCGGCTGCGGTCTGGACCCGCGACATCCACAAGGCGCATCGGTTGGCTGCCGAACTGCGGGCCGGGACGGTTTGGGTTAATTGTTATGATGTGTTTGATGCTGCGGCTCCCTTCGGTGGCTTCAAATTGTCCGGCATCGGTCGGGAACTGGGCAGCTACGCCCTGCAAAACTACACCGAAATCAAAACCGTGACGATGGCACTGTAGGCTGATGGTGGCACTGACTGCCACTTTACAGTAGGATGACAACACGTTCACCCTAACGGCCAAAGCCATGTCATCACATTACTACGACGTTGTCGTCATCGGGAGTGGAGCCGCCGGACTCAGCCTGGCCCTGAGGCTGGCCGAACGGATGCGGGTTGCGGTTCTGTCCAAAAATGCCTTGCGCGAAAGCAACACCCTGTACGCCCAGGGTGGTATATCGGCGGTGCTGGATGCAGAGGATTCGATTGAATCCCACATCCAGGACACCTTGCAGGCCGGGGCGGGATTGTGCCGCCCCCAAACCGTCCGGATGGTGGTTACCGAAGCCCGTGAATGTATCGAGTGGCTGCTGGAGCGGGGGGTGGCTTTCACCGAAATCGAAGCGGAAAACGGCACCTCCCACCTGCACCTGACCCGGGAAGGCGGCCATACCCACCGCCGGGTAGTGCATGCCGCCGATGCCACCGGTCTGGCCATTGAAACCTCACTGGAAGAACACGCCCGCAGTCATCCGGGCATTGACCTTTACGAATACCACAACGCCGTCGACCTCATCACCACCCACAAACTGGGCATGGGAGGCCGCCGGGTACTGGGCGTCTACGCACTCGACACCGAAACCCAGGAGGTCATCACCCTGGCGGCCCGAACGGTGGTACTGGCCACCGGTGGAGCCAGCAAAGCCTACCTGTATACCAGCAATCCCGACATTGCCACCGGAGACGGTATCGCAATCGCCTGGCGGGCCGGTGCCAGTGTCGCCAACATGGAGTTCATCCAGTTTCACCCCACCTGTCTGTATCACCCGGAGGCCCGTTCCTTCCTGATCTCGGAAGCCGTGCGCGGCGAGGGCGGATACCTGCTGTTACCGGACGGTACCCGTTTCATGGAGCGGTTCGACCCCCGCCTGGAACTGGCACCGCGTGACATTGTGGCCCGGGCCATTGACCATGAGATGAAACGGCTGGGGATTGATTGCGTCTATCTCGACATCAGCCACCGCCCGGCCCCCTTCATTCGCGAACATTTTCCGACGATTCATGCCCGTTGCCTGAGCCTCAACATCGACATGACACTGCAACCGATACCGGTGGTGCCAGCCGCCCATTACACCTGCGGGGGGGTCATGACCGACCTGCGGGGACGCACCGATGTGGCGGGACTGTATGCCATCGGCGAAACCGCCTGCACCGGTCTGCACGGGGCCAACCGGATGGCCAGCAACTCGCTGCTGGAATGCCTGGTGTTTGCCAAACAGGCTGCGGCTGACATTGTGCAGGCGTTACCGGATACGCCCATGCCGCCGGTATTGCCGACCTGGGATGCCTCGCAGGTGGCTGATTCAGACGAAGAAGTGGTGGTATCCCACAACTGGGACGAAATCCGTCGTTTCATGTGGGATTATGTCGGCATCGTCAGAACCGACAAACGCCTGCAGCGGGCTTTACGACGGGTGGAATTGCTGCAACAGGAAATCGCCGAATACTACTGGAATTTCCGGGTCACCAGCGACCTGCTGGAATTGCGTAATCTGGCCATCGTCTCTGAACTTATCATCCGCTCGGCCCTGTCGCGCAAGGAAAGCCGGGGTTTGCACTATACCCTGGACTACCCCCAGGCCGATGACGGCAAACCGGCTACCGAAACCATCCTGAAACGGCAGTTGAGCGGTGGATTCATATTGAATTGATCCTCGTGGCGGGAACGGCCCGCTACTCCTTAACGCCTGAAGACCTTAGAGATAATTGAACAGGGACAAACCCTGTACCTTGACATAAGCCTGCTGGGAAGCCTGCAGGGCGGTCTGGTGCAGATTGAACCGACTGATCACCTCGGCATAATCGGCATCCTGCAGATCGGACAGGTTTTGCTGGGAATCGAGATTGAATTTTTCCAGAATGTTGTGTTGTTGATCCAGAGTACTGAGACGGTCTCCCACT
>CAIVXW010000330.1 GCA_903910005.1 uncultured Methylococcaceae bacterium | reverse complement strand
TGACTGACCGAGGTTTTCATGTCAACCCCCTCCCTCCCCGTTCAAACCCTGGTGGATGCCCTGGGTATCCCCGTCATCCGGCGGCATATTTTCCTGTGCAGCGATCAGGGCAAACCCAAATGCTGTAGCCACGAGGCCGGTCTCCTTGCCTGGGAATACCTGAAACGCCGTCTGGAAGAACTGAACCTGACCGGTGCCGGAGGCATTTATCGCACCAAGGCCAATTGCCTCAGGGTTTGCCTGGAAGGTCCCATCGCCGTGGTGTATCCGGACGCAGTCTGGTACCGGAACTGTACCCCGGAGGTTCTGGAGCGCATCATTCAGGAACACCTGATCGGGGGGCAACCGGTGGAGGCTTACCGGATTGCCTGACTTCATCCGGCAGTCTTCAAGCCCCCGCTGCGGGTTATACTATTCCGCTGCGCCGCACCCTGAATCACTACCCCTCAATTTCCCATACTTCCAGAGAACACTACCGTGAATCCCCGAAACCGGTCATTCCTGTTTCCTGTCCTGTCCCTTGTGGCCCTTGTCCTGTCCGCTGGCGTACTGGCGGTAACGCCCGCCCCGCAACCGCCTCCCGAGGTTCGAGCCGCACCCAAGCCCTTTGAGTTTACCGATGTGATGCAGAAGGCCCGCGAGCTGGCCCTGAAGCCTTACCAGAAAGAAGACCAAACCCTGCCGGAATTTCTGGCCCGGCTGGATGCAGAACAGTACCACAACATTCGCTATAAACCCGACAAGGCCCTCTGGGCCGACGAAGCCCTGCCGTTCCGGCTGGAAACCTATCACCGTGGCTCGATGTTCCGCGACCGGATCAGCATCAACATTGTTGACAAGGGAACGGCAACGCCCCTGGCGTATTCGCCCGAACTGTTTGATTTTGGCGTGCTGCAACCGCCGGAGTTACCCGCCAACCTGGGGTTTGCCGGACTGCGTTTGCATTACCCGCTGCACCGCGACGATGACTACGACGAAGTGGCGTTTTTCCTCGGTAACAGCTTCTTCCGGGCCAGAGGCCTCGGCCAGGTTTACGGATTGTCGGCCCGGGGGCTTGCGATTGACACCGGCCTGCAAAAAGCCGAGGAATTTCCGGTCTTTCGTGAATTCTGGGTGGAAAAACCGGCGGTTCAGTCCGGCTCACTGACCCTGTACGCCCTGCTCGACAGCCCCAGCCTGAGCGGGGCTTACCGGTTTGTGCTGCATCCCGGGCTGGATCACCACATCGAGGTATCTACCCGTCTCTATTTCCGGAAAACGGTTGAACGCCTGGGTATAGCCCCCCTCAACAGCATGTTTTTCCACGGTGAAAACACCGACCGCTTCATGGATGATGCCCGCCCCGAAGTGCATGATTCAGACGGCCTGTTGCTGGGACGCAGCAGCGGAGAGTGGGTATTTCGTCCGCTCAACAATCCGCGCCAGTTGCGGATCAGCGTATTCAGGGACAGCCAGCCTTCAGGTTTCGGCCTGCTGACCCGGGATCGTAACTTTGACCACTACCAGGACATCGACGCCAATTACCAGCAACGTCCGGGTGCCTGGGTTGAAACCCTGGGCAACTGGGGCGACGGTGCCGTCTACCTGATCGAGATTCCCAGCGATGCCGAACGTTACGACAACATCTCGGCTTTCTGGGTACCGGATCAACCCATTCAGGAGGGGCGCGAACTGGCGTTTGATTACCGCCTGCACTTCAGCCTGGATGAAGTCACCGCACAGGGCAGCGGCAAGGTCGTCAGTACCCGCATCGGCAAGTCGCCACTGGAAAGCACGGCCCGACGCTTCATGGTGGATTTTGCCAGCCCCTCGCTCAAACTGCTGGGTGACAGGGCCAATCTGCGGGCTGAAGTCACGGCCTCCTCCGGCAAACTGACCAATGCCCGGGTGGAGAAAAATGAGGTCACTGACACCTGGCGCTTGAGTTTCGACCTGCAACCTGAGCCGGACAAGGGTCCGGTTGAACTGCGTGCCATGATCAAATCCGGTGAGGACACCCTGACCGAAACCTGGGTTTACCAGTGGAACGCGCCATGATGTCCGATTCTACCGGTATTGAAATGCAGGTGGCGGCCTATCTCCGCACACTGGGTTTAACGGATGCGGCCCTGATCAGCGAGGTCGCCACCGATTGCCTGGCCAGTGCCCGACGCCGGGCCGCC
>CAIVXW010000329.1 GCA_903910005.1 uncultured Methylococcaceae bacterium | reverse complement strand
TTATCGGATTTGAGAAACTTGCGCCGGGCCGGGGTGTTGTAGAACAAATCCCTGACTTCAATACTGGTGCCTACCGGATGGGAGGCCGGTTGCACGTCAAAATCACGTTCACTGCCATCAGTGGTGATCCGGTAGCCGCAACGGGCTTCGTCGGTGCGGGAGGTCAGGCTGAGACGGGACACCGAGGCGATGCTGGGCAGGGCTTCGCCCCGAAAGCCCATGCTGGTGATGTGTTCCAGATCGTCAAGATGGCTGATCTTGCTGGTGGCATGGCGCGACAAGGCCAGCGGCAATTCGTCTGCCTCAATGCCGCCGCCATCATCGCGCACCCGCATCAGCCGCAACCCCCCCAGTTCAATCTCGATCTCGATACGGCGGGCACCGGCATCGAACGAATTTTCCACCAGTTCCTTGATGACGGATGCCGGGCGTTCCACCACTTCACCGGCGGCAATCTGGTTGATGAGTTGGGGGGGAAGCAAACGAATGGGCATGGTTGCTACGCACTCAGGGGGCAATGGCGGAGGAGGCAGGCGGTACCGGCAACTCCAGGTGAAGGATGACAGCCTGCCCGAGCCTCGCAAAATCCTGGGCACTGCGTGATTTGGGAGCGTACAGCCGTACGGGTTTGCCTGCGGCAAAGGATTCGGCCAACCGGATATCATTACGGATGCCGGGCAGGATGCGGGCAGCCCCGAATTCTCCGCCTACCTGGGCGTTGACGGTTCGGTGCTGGCGAATATGTTCGGCGGAGAGGGTGGGAACGAAGCCCAGAATTTTGAGTTCACGGTTTTGACGGGTCATGATCCGGAACAGCAGACGCACCAGTTGCCGCATGCTTTCCACCGAGATGTAGTGGGGAATATACGGAACCAGCACCCGGTTGGCGGCCAGCAACCCGTTGATGAGCAGCCTGTCGAGCGAGGGCGGTGTATCAATCAGCACAAGATCAAAACGCTCCGCCAGACTTTCAGCCACGAGGGCATTTTTCAGCCGGTAATCGTCCTGCCCGCTCTGGCTGTGATCGAACAGCGGATCCGCCGGTACCAGCCACAAATTGGCGAATGGGGTTGGCTGGATCGCCGTGGTCAGGCGGGCCTCCGGGTTGGTGAAAAGCTGATGCACGTTCGGTTGACCCGTGTGTGGACGCAGGCCGAGGGCCAGACCGCAATGCCCCTGCGAATCCAGGTCAATCAGCAGGGTTCTGCGTCCGGATGCAGCCAGTTCGGCGGCCAGATTGACCGATACGGTGGTTTTGCCGGTACCGCCCTTGCGATTGGAAACTGCAATAACGTGCATCAGTCAGAACAGGACAATATGGGCATCATCCGCACCGCTGCTGCGCTGATGGCGGTTTTCCCCGGTTTCGTAGTCCTGGCGCAGGGTTTCAAGCCGGGCCAGCAACCGCTCGGCGGCATCGCCCGATAATTGCTCCCGTTCAACCAGGGCAGCCACCTGCTCTGACACAACCTGACGCTGCTTCAGGGTATCCTGCATGCGTTCCACCGCCTGCCGTACCACATCCTGAAACTGGATGTCGGCCAGTACCGCAACAATTTCGTTGACGAAAGAGCTATTGCAATCCGCCATGACCGTAATCAGGTTGGCGTAAAACTGGCGAGCATCGCCGTGACCCTCAATCAGGATCTGAATGGTTTTGAGGGCATCATGCACCTCCTGGGCGTCAGCCTCTGCCTCCTGGCGATAATCCTGACTGAAGCCGGATTCAATGGTCATGCGGGCGTCAATCATGGCGGTTTCGATTTCCTGGGCGACACTGGCGGCGTTGCGGGCCAGTTTGCGGACTTCGTCGGCCACCACGCCGAATCCGCGCCCCGCCTCACCGGCCCGGGCTGCCTCAATCGCGGCATTCAGGGCCAGCAGGTTGGTTTGTTCGGCGATACGGGTAATCAGGCCGACCTTGCCGGTCATGGCCTGAATCCGCTCGGTCAGGTTGCCGATTTTTTTCTGGTCGGTTTGCAACCGATCCTTGAGCTTGCCGACCAGATGGCCGGTCGAGGCCGAACGTTTGGCCACTTCCTGTTCCAGATCAGCCGAATGGGTGCGGGCCTTCTCCAGATAATCCACCAGTTGGCGGGCCGTTCTGGCCAGATTGCCGACCCGGTCAATGATCTGATGGGAGGCCCGTTCGGTATGTTCGACGATACGATCCAGTTGCGGATGCAGGGTCGTGTCGAAGCCTGCAATGGTACGGATGAAGCGTTCCTGGTGGCGGGCGGTGCCGACGGTTTGTGCCTTGAGTGTGTACTGTTCGTCCAGGCTGGTTGTCAGCCGGGCCAGACGCTGGCTGGAACGGAACACCGTCATCCAGAGCAGCAGGGCCGTCAGCACGACAAGACCGGATTCGCCCAGTTTTTGCGAGTTTCCGCCGGTTTCCAGCCAGCCAACGAAAAGAACCGCTTGCGAACAGAGCAGCAGAAGGGTCAGCAGGACACGCATCCGCAGTGCTGACAGTTCCCGCTCAATGGTGAATGCGATATCCGCCCCTGAATTCATGTGCGCCCCCAAGGCTCAGGTACCCGGCAAAATTTGCCGGATGACCTTGAGCAGGTCAGTCCCCGCCACCGGTTTGGTGAGCCAGCCGGTGGCTCCAAGCCGACGGGCTTCGTCACGCTTGGCGGTCTGGTTTTCGGTGCTGAATACCAGTATGGGGGTAAAACGCAGGGTCGAGCGAACCTGCCGGATGAAATCCAGGCCGTTCATTTCCGGCATGTTGATGTCGGTGATGATCAGGTCCGGTTTGAAACCGGTTTTGATCCGGTCAAGACCCTGCTGGCCATTGCCAGCGGTTTCTACCTTGAAACCGGACAGTTCCAGCATCTGTCTCAGGCTGGACAACATGACCTGGGAGTCATCAAGCAGGAAGATGGTTTTGGACATTAAGGAGGCTCCTCGCTAGGGCGACAGGGTGTTACGCAACCAGACCGCCAGTGATGGCTCCTGCGGCCCGGTTGCCGGATTCACGCTGGCCGCCATCAAAACCTGCAGGCAAGCGGTGTGGAGATGTGAGCAGGCGGACAGGTCAAGCCGACCGTCCGGATGGGAGCGCAGCCATTCCATCAGGCTTTCCGCGTCCTCAACGCTGATGAATCCGCTCAGACTGGCGGTGTTGTCACGGTATTCGATGGTCATGTCAAAGCAATTCGCGGGGATTCAGAATCATCAGGACGGAGCCGTCTCCGAGCAGGGCAGAACCGGCGTAACAACCCAGTCGGGCCAGTTCACCCGGCAACGGTTTCAGAATGACATCGACCACTTCATGAAATTCGTCCACCACAAGCCCCACCGGCTCGTTGCCGACCCGTACCACCAGGGTCGCCAGTTCGCCATCGGCATTGGCTAACGGTGCGGCATCCATCGCCAGTAGTTCATTCAGGGCCAGAAGGGGTATCAACTGATCACGCAGAACCGTGGTTTTACGCTGTTTGATGGTGTGTATGGCGGTTTGGGGCAAGCGTACCGTTTCCACGATCAGATCCATCGGTACTCCGAAAATCTGCCGGTTGGATTCGATAATCATGACATGGGTCACCGCCATGGACAACGGCAGGGACAGCCGCAGGGTGGTGCCGCGACCGGGGTGACTGGCCAGTTCAATCGTGCCGCCCACCCTGTCAATGGCGTTGCGTACCACATCCATGCCGACCCCGCGCCCTGACAGGTCGGTGACCGCGTCCGCCGTTGAGAAACCGGGCGTGAAAATCAGGTTGATGGCCTCCTGATCGCTGATTCGCTCCAGTTGGGCCTCGTCGATCAGACCCTTGCCGTACGCCTTGCGCTTGATGAGGGCCGGGTCGATGCCCTGGCCGTCGTCGCTGATTTCAATCAACACCCGGTCGGATTCCTGCAAGGCCCGGATCAACAGATGCCCGGTGACGGGTTTACCGGCAGCCTGGCGTACGGCCGGGGTTTCCAGACCGTGATCCATGCTGTTGCGAACAATGTGAATCAGCGGGTCTGCCAATGACTCAATGATGTTTTTATCGGCTTCGGTGTCTTCACCTTCCAGGGCCAGTTCCACCTCCTTGCCCAGTTTGCGGGCCAGATCACGCACCAGCCGGGGAAACCGTTTGAAAATAAACGAAACCGGCATCATGCGAACCTGCATGATGGCATCCTGCATTTCTTCGGCGATGCGATTGATGACCGCGTACTGGGCCTTGATTTCGCGGGCCAGTTCACGCACGCCGTATTGATTTTCGGCCCGGTTGGCCAGGTAGGGCAGTCCGTTTTTGGCCACCACCATTTCACCAATCAGGTTCATCAGCCGGTCAATTCGGGCCTGATCCACCTTGAGAATTTTGCCGGGCTGCAGGTCATCACGACCGTGAGAGGGGCGGGTGTCTTCGGTATCCCTGCGGATGCCTTCAGGCATTGCCTCGCCCGGCACCGGCTGCGCCGCTGCTACGGGTTCGCAAACCGGGGCCGCTTGCACGGGGGGCGGTTCGACCCCGGGGGCTTCGCCGCCCTGCAGGCGGGCATGCAGCCAGTGTCTGAGTGGTTGGGCTGAACGGGAGGTCAGCGACGCCGCCAGTGCGGCATCCAGTTCAGCAGCCGGTTCTCCCAGGCTGCCCAGACAGGCCTTGACGGTAACCGCCACCGATTTGATGCGTCCCTCCAGCCAGGCTCCCTGATCAGGCAGGGCCAGGATCTCGAGCTGGGTTGCCAGTACCGATTCAACCTGACCCCGCTCAATGGAGCCGGACGGCGGCAGAGCCTCGGGCAATGCCGCCACTGCCGCCAGCGAAGCGGATGCCGACAAATCAGACAAATCCGGGCCGGTCAGACTGTTGAGGGCCTCAATCAGGCGTCGTAATAGCGCCTCCTCTTCAGGGCGGGTTTCCAGTACCACCAACAACCAGCGCAGATCAGAAGCCAGCCATAAATCGGGTGAGGACAGATCCAGCAGGGTTCGGATCAGTAATTCCAGCCCCTCACGGTCCTGGGCGTCCAGTAGTTCCAGTGCCTCGGCCACAAAGTCCCGGTATACCGGCCCGCCGTTCAGATGGCCGGTGGGTACGATCAGTGACAACGGCTCTACCGGCTCCAGCCGTATTTGTTCCGGGGTATAGCGAAAGTGTTCCTGCAGTGCCGTTCGACTGGCACTGGTCAACAGGTAAAAATCAACCTGGCAACGGTAGCAATCGAGTTCTGCCAGAGGCGGCCACGCCTGCCGGGCGACGGCAGTTCCCCACAGCAGTTCAGGCACCTGACGGGTCTGATGAAACGGGTCTTCACCCCGGTAGAAACAATCATCATCCGGGCGATACCCCAGCATGAACAAGGGCTTGCCGGACTCCGCCGCCCGCCAGGCCGCCATACGGGCGGCTTCAGGTACGCCGGTCAGGGCAGGCAGGACAATCGCCACCGGATCAGGCCGGACGGTTTCCGCAAATTGCTCCGGCTGTACGGTCGGTTCGGGCAAGAGGGCTCTCAGGTTGCGGGCGAATCCCTCCGCAGCCGCTGCATAACCGGCATCGTAGCTGCCACCCGGCTCAATCCGGTCAATCAGCATGGCGACGAAATCCATGGCATCCAGCAACGGATCCGCCAGTTGCCGCGAATACCGCACCCGGCCTTCGCGCACCGCGTCCATGAGATCTTCCCCGGCGTGGAGTACCCGGGTCATTTCCGGAAAATCGAACAGGCCGCTGTTACCCTTGAGGGTATGCACCTGACGGAACAGTTCGGTCATGAGTGCGCTGCTGTCCGGTTGATCCTCCAGTGCCAGTAAATGGGTGCTGATGTCCTGCAGCAGGTCACGGGCTTCCTGAATGAATTGCTGTAACAGCGGATTCACGCGATTCCTCCCGGTCCCAGCAGTAATCGGCAATGGCTCAATAACTCATCCGGTTTGATGGGCTTTATCAGATAAAAATTGGCACCGGCCTCGTAAGCCCGGCGCTTGTCCTGCCCGGTGGATTCGGTGGAAATCATGATGGCCGGTGCCTGGTGAATATCCCGGCTACGCAATTCACGCAGAAAACCATAGCCGTCCTGTTTGGGCATATTGACATCGACCAGATATAAATCAAAACGGTCGCTCAGAGCCTTTTCCATGGCTTCGATGCCATTGATGGCTTCCGCCACCACAAAACCGGCCCCCTCCAGAATCTGGCGGTGGTACATGCGAACCGTGGCGGCATCATCAATGACGAGTATGCGGCCGGGTATCGGGGCGGGGGAAGTGTTCATGGTGCCTCCGGTTTTTGATAGACAATGGCCTCGGGAAATTTGCGTACCCTGAACAGCGAGGTGATACGACTCATGGATTCGGAATGACCCAGACAAATAAAGCCGCCGGGATTGAGCGCGTCGTGAAAGACTTCGGCGGCCTTGCGTCTGGACAGGTCATCAAAATAGATCAGCAGGTTACGGCAGAAGATGACATCAAAATGGCGGTAGTGCCAGGTATCCTGCGGATCAACCACATTCACCCGACTGAATTCGACCGACTCCCTGAAATCACGGTTGATCTGGTACTCGCCGCCTGGCAGCAGGGTAAAGTATCGCTGCAACAGGTAAGCCGGCACATTCTGGATCGAGCGGGCCGAATAACAACCGATCCGGGCCCGGGCCAGGATTTCGGTATCAATGTCGGATGAAATCAGCTCCACGTCCCATTGATGGATGGCAGGCCAGAACTCGGACAGGTAAAGGGCGATTGAATAGGGCTCCTCGCCGGAG
>CAIVXW010000328.1 GCA_903910005.1 uncultured Methylococcaceae bacterium | reverse complement strand
GTGTAACGAAGACTCCGAACTGGTTTGGCGTATCAAGCGGGCGGGCTTCAAAATTACCTACGCACCCAATATGGCTGTTATCGCCACCGATCACCGCCGCCTGCATCAGGGACTCCTGCGAAAAACTCTGCATTCATTGCTGCGGTGTGGTGCCTTGTATCTGGATTTGATACCCGCTAAATGGCGTCGGCACGACTGGGGTTATTGGTCGCACTCGGAAAGCAGTAAGCAGTAAGCAGTGAGCGGTTAACGTTAGTGCGCGATAAGGGTCAGGGAAAACTCTCAGGGCGTTCCTGACCCGTTCGTGTACGGGATCGTGGAATCGCGCTTCCAGGAATCAAAAACCATTCGCCGTTCACCACTCACAATGAGCCATCGTTCCCTGCTTTCCGTGGTTAAAACTCGATATTAGCCTTGACCTGAATTCACGCCCAAAAAAAGGGGATCGCCAAGATCCCCCTTTTTTAGCTGCGCCTCAGGACGCATTTAGCCGACATTCCGGTCTACCAGTTCCACATATGCCATGGGAGCGGCATCGCCCGGACGAAACCCGCACTTAAGGATTCTGAGATACCCACCCGGACGATCCATAAAACGTGGACCGAGTTCATCAAACAACTTGACAACTGCACGTCTGTCCCGGATACGAGCAAACGCCAAACGTCTGGCGGCCAGTGTGTTGCTTTTCGACAGGGTAATCAACGGCTCAACGAATGATCGCATTTCCTTTGCCCTGGGCAACGTTGTCTTGATGATTTCCTTGTCTATGAGGGCCGTAGCCAGTCCGCGAAACAGGGCGTTCCGCTGACCGGATTTCATATTCAGTTTTCTACCACTATGTTTATGTCTCATCACTAAACCTCGGATTTCCGGATTCTGCCAGTATTACTGCAAATCCAGAAGAAATCGTGTCATACATCAGGTTTCACTCAATTCCCGTTTCAGGCTTTCTGGCGGCCAATTCTCAAGACGCATTCCCAGAGACAATCCCTTGGTAGCCAGAACATCCTTGATCTCGGTCAATGATTTCTTACCCAGATTTGGGGTTTTCAACAAATCTGATTCGGTACGCTGAATCAAATCGCCAATATAAAAAATGGTCTCTGCCTTGAGACAGTTAGCCGACCGGACAGTCAATTCCAGATCGTCCACGGGCCGCAACAGCAGGGGATCGAACTGTGGTTTTTCCTCCACTACACCGGAGACTTCCTCACCTTCAAGGGCGATGAATACCGTCAAATGGTCGTTCAATATGGAGGCCGCTCGACGAATGGACTCCTCAGGATCAACCGTACCATTGGTCTCAATTTCCAGTATCAGACGATCCAGATCCGTTCTTTGCTCTACCCGGGCACTTTCCACGATGTAGGAGACCCGACGAATGGGACTGAATGAAGCATCCAGCTGCAATGCTCCTACCGATAATTCACCCATGGATTGCAGTCGGGCACTGACAGGTTGATACCCCCTCCCTTTCTCGACCTTGAGTATCATGTTGAGTTGCCCGGTCTGGGTCAAATTGGCTATGACCAAATCAGGATTCATGATTTCGGTATCATGCGTCGTTTCGATATCTGCAGCAGTAACCACCGTAGCCACACCGGAACTGCTCTTCTCAACCCTCAGAACAGCCTCGTCACCGTGCGACATTTTGACGGATAGATTCTTCAGATTAAGAAGGATATCTATCACATCCTCCCTGACGCCTTCGATGGTAGAGTATTCATGCTGAACGCCATCAATCGTAACCTCAGTAACCGCACAACCCGGGATGGACGAAAGCAATACCCGGCGGAGCGCGTTACCCAATGTATGACCAAACCCCCTTTCCAGAGGCTCTATTACGATACGGGCCGTATTAGGCTGGACGGGACTAACATCGACTAGTCTGGGTTTTATAAGATTCGCCTGATATGTCAACATTTTGATATATTGGATTACTTGGAATAGAGTTCGACTACCAGTTGCTCGTTGATATCAGAACCCAACTCGGATCGGTCAGGCAAGGACTTGAATACACCACGCATCTCGGCAGAACTGACATCAACCCAGTTCGGAAAACCGTACTGCTCCGCAACCGTCAAGGCATCCTTCACCCTGAGTTGCTCCCTGGCTTTTTCCCGCACGGAAACAACATCTCCCGGAAACACCTGGTAGGACGGTATATTGACAACATTGCCGTTTACCAGAATGCCTTTATGGCTGACAAGCTGCCCGGCTTCTGCACGTGTAGCGGCAAAACCCATGCGATACACCACATTATCAAGTCGGGATTCAAGCAGGGACAGAAGATTTTCGCCAGTTGAACCCTTGCGCCGCGCCGCCTTGAAATAGTAATTCCTGAACTGTTTTTCCAGAATCCCGTAAATCCTTCTCAGCTTCTGCTTTTCACGTAACTGGGTTGCATAATCCGACATCCGGGCACGTTTTTGCCCGTGCTGACCCGGTTGTTGATCCAGTTTGCACTTGGAGTCGAGCGATTTGCCCCGTGATTTCAGGAAAAGATCAGTACCTTCCCTACGGGCCAGTTTGCACGTTGGACCTAAATATCTAGCCATCTCTTATGAAGCTCCCTCAATTACACTCTACGACGTTTTGGAGGACGACAACCGTTGTGAGGAATCGGTGTCGTATCATAAATGTTGACGATCTTGAACCCCATGTTGTTAAGGGATCTGACGGCTGACTCCCTGCCGGGACCAGGGCCGGTAATCCTTACATCAAGATTCTTGACCCCGTAATCCTTGACGATGCCACCCACTTTTTCAGCAGCAACCTGGGCTGCGAATGGGGTACTTTTGCGTGACCCACGAAAACCCGATGCACCGGCAGTCGCCCAGGCGAGGGTATTACCTTTACGATCAGTAATGGTAATGATCGTGTTATTGAACGATGCACTGATATGCGCGATGCCATCAGATACATCCCGTTTGATTCGTTTGACCGGACGGTTGGAAGCTGCCATTGAAGTGTATTCCCCCTGATTTGACTGGCTTTATTTACGAATGGGTCTGCGCGGGCCTTTTCGGGTTCTCGCGTTGGTTCGGGTTCTCTGTCCCCTCACCGGCAAACCGCGCCGGTGCCTGAGACCCCGATAACACCCCAGATCCATCAGGCGCTTGATGCTCATGGCAGTCTCCCTTCTGAGGTCTCCTTCCACTACAAATTTTCCAACTTCATCACGTATTCTTTCAACGTCTGCGTCGCTCAATTCCCTGACTTTTCCTGCAGGATTAAGTGCCAGTGCCTTACAAATCCCGGCAGCACGGGTCTTGCCTATCCCGTAAATTGCGGTCAATGAAATTACCAGGTGTTTATGGTCAGGGATATTAACCCCAGCTATACGAGCCATTACAACTTTTCCTCGAATATCGAATGTAGAAATGCGAAACCAAACATGGCAGCTTTTACCGCACCATCAACCCTGACGTTGCTTGTGTCTCGCATCCTTGCACATGATACGAACCACACCCTTTCTCTTGAGAACCTTGCAGTTCCTGCATATTTTCTTTACAGATGCCCTAACTTTCATAACATCCTCAAACGTACAATTCAGTTTCAAAGCTCAGACAGAAACTATCTGAGATTCATGTTGGACTTCTTGAGCAGTCCATCGTATTGGTGGGTAATAATGTAGGTTTGTACTTGCGAAACAAAATCCATCACCACTACCACAATAATCAGTAACGACGTGCCACCAAAGTAGAATGGCACATTCCAGTACAAAATCAGAAACTCCGGCAACAGGCAGACCGCAGTAATGTAAGCCGCCCCTACCAGGGTCAATCGGGTCATGACCGAATCAATATAAGCCGCCGTATTTGCGCCCGGTCGAATACCCGGAATAAACGCGCCTGATTTTTTCAGGTTGTCGGCGGTCTCAACGGAATTGAACACCAGTGCGGCATAGAAAAAACAGAAGAAAACAATAGCCGCCGCGTAAAACATGACATACAGAGGCTGCCCTGGCGACAGGGTTGTAGCGATATCCTGCAACCACCCCATGTTTTCCGTATTTCCGAACCAGCTCGCCAGCGTCGCAGGAAACAGGATAATGCTCGAAGCGAAAATTGGCGGTATCACACCTGACATGTTCAACTTGAGCGGCAGAAAGCTCTGGTGTGCAGCATACATTCGCCGCCCTTCCTGACGTTTGGCGTAATGGATTGCAATACGCCGCTGACCACGCTCGACAAACACCACCAGGGCAGTAACCGCAACCGCAATCGCGAACAGGGCAATTATGCTGAATGTACTCATCTCACCAGTACGGGCCAGTTCCAGCGTACCACCGATGGCTGATGGCAGACCGGCTACAATACCACCAAAAATGATGATCGAGATACCGTTACCGACACCACGCTCGGTCATCTGTTCGCCCAGCCACATCAGGAAGACGGTACCTGTCACCAGGGATAAAGCCGTGATGAAGATGAACTGGAAACCCGGATTTATGACAACCGGCATACCCGACGCGGTTTGCCCCTGCAGAGCCATGGCAACACCGACAGCCTGGAAGGTGGCAAGAACCACCGTACCATAGCGGGTGTACTGATTTATTTTTTTCCTGCCGGTTTCTCCTTCCTTTTTCATTTGCTCCAGCTTGGGTATGACCCCGGTCATCAACTGAAATATGATGGAAGCAGAAATGTAGGGCATGATGCCCAGCGCGAAGATACTGAGCCGCTTCAGGGCACCGCCAGAAAACATGTTGACCATATCCAGTATCGAACCACCCTGCTGGGCAAACATGGCAGCCAGTGCCCGCGGGTCAACTCCAGGTACGGGAATATGAGAACCAATTCTGTAGACTATCAATGCACCAATGACAAAGAAAATTCTCTGTCTCAGTTCATCCAGTTTACCCGTTCTCGAATTGATGGTTGAAGCAGCAGTATTCACTTACACCTCTACAGTGCCACCCAGGGCTTCAATTTTCTGTTTGGCTCCCCGAGTCACCTTGATACCCTTCAAGCGAACAACGTCGACCAACTCACCTGAATCAATAACCCGGGCCGTCCGGGTATTGGCCGGGATCAGACTGGATTCTTTCAACAGCGTCAGGGTTACATCCTGCGAAGACAGCCGATTCAATTCGTGCAACCTGACTTCCGCTACGGTGCGCTTGATTCTGGATTTGAAGCCTACCTTGGGAAGTCTTCTCTGCAAGGGCATTTGTCCGCCTTCAAACCCCACCTTATGGTAGCCGCCGGCTCTGGCTTTTTGTCCTTTATGCCCCTTCCCGCTGGTTTTACCCAGGGTCGATCCAATACCCCTACCCAAACGAACCTTTTGCTTCCTGCTCCCTTCCGCAGGTTTAATCGTATTGAGATGCATCAGTTTTCCTCAATTTTGAGCATGTAGTAGATCTTGTTGATCATGCCCCTGTTGGCGTCGGTTGCCAACACGGTGACCGTCTGGTGCATCCGGCGAATCCCCAGCCCCTTGAGGCACTCCTTGTGCGTTGCCAGACGGCCTATGGCACTTTTGATCTGGGTTATTTTTACCGTTTTTGTTGTCATGGTTTACTCCGCTCTGATTATCCCTGCTCGTGCAATTTGCCACGCTTGGCGGCAATTGCCCGAGGATCCCTGATTTCGGTCAAGCCCTTAATGGTCGCCCTGACCACGTTAATCGGATTGTTTGTGCCAATGCATTTGGCCAGTACATTATGAACACCGACCACTTCAAACACCGCACGCATTGCACCACCGGCAATGATTCCGGTACCTTGCGAAGCCGGCTGCATATACACCTTGGCCGCACCGGTGGACGAGGTCATTGAGTAGTGCAGGGTATCACCGTTCAGGCTGACCTTCTTCATGTTCTTGCGAGCCTGCTCCATGGATTTTTGGATGGCCACGGGTACTTCCCGGGCCTTGCAGAGACCGTAGCCCACCCGTCCGTTACCATCTCCGACAACGGTCAAAGCAGTAAATCCGAACTGTCGTCCACCTTTCACGGTTTTCGCCACACGGCGAACCGCAACCAGTTTCTCCTGAAAACCCTCGGCAGAACCGGTCTGCCCTACGTTGTTAGCCATAGTATTGATACCTAAAATTCTAGTCCCGCTTCACGGGCTGCGTCGGCCAGAGCCTTGATCCGACCGTGGTACTTAAAACCCGAGCGGTCAAAGGCAACCTTGTTTATGCCATTCTCCAGGGCACGCCTGGCAATAAAGCCACCGACCGCCTTCGCTGCATTCACATTACCCGTGTGCCCCTCAATCGTCGTCCTGATCTCGGACTGTAATGTCGAGGCAGAGGCCAATACCCGACTACCGTCAGCGGTAGTTATCTGGGCATAGATGTGGTTTGGCGTTCGGTGAACACTGAGACGATCAGTACCAATGGAACGAATGACCAGTCGGGTTTTCGCAGCTCGTTTTTGTCGTGATGTTTTCTTGTCCATGGAACTATTTCTTCTTCGCTTCTTTACGGATGATCACTTCATCCGAGTACTTGACGCCCTTGCCTTTGTAGGGTTCAGGCGGCCTGTAGGCCCTGATATTGGCAGCAACCTGTCCCACGGCCTGCTTGTCACACCCCTTCACGACGATTTCAGTCTGGGACGGCGTTTCAATGGTAATGCCGACAGGTGGTTCAAAATCAAGCGGATGGGAAAAACCCAGAGACAAGCTTAGGACGCTTCCCTTGGTTTGGGCGCGGTACCCTACACCCACTAATATAAGTCTGCGCTCATAGCCATTGCTGACGCCATGAACCATATTGGCGAGATTGGCACGCATCGTCCCTCCCATGCTGTTTTTGGCTCGATCACTGCGATCATCGGACACCACAATGAAACCATCCTCAACCTTGACATCCACCAGAGGACTTTGACGGGTGGTCAACAACCCCTTGCTCCCCTTTACGCTTATCTGATCAGAATCCAGCGTGACTTCCACTCCCTTGGGAATCGGGATGGGATTTTTTGCTATTCTTGACATGAAATGAATGGCCCTCTAAACCTTTATGATACGGTACAGATGACTTCACCGCCTTGGCCACTTTCCCGGGCCTGCTGATCAGTCATCAACCCTCTGGATGTTGATACAATCGCCACACCCAGGCCACCCAGTACAACAGGTAGATCATCTTTTGAACGGTATACCCTGCGGCCTGGTTTGCTTACCCGCCTGATGTCTTCAATAACCGGATTACCCTTATAGTATTTAAGGGCTATTTTCAGGGTGGGCTTGCCATCCGTATCAGTGACACTGAAATCGGTAATGTAGCCTTCATTCCTGAGTAGCTGGCAGATGGACTGCTTGAACTTGGATGACGGCATGGTAACCTCTGCCTTCCTGGCGGCTTGTCCATTTCTGATTCGAGTCAACAAATCAGCGACGGGATCTGTCATGCTCATATTTTCTGTTTCTCCGAAATGCGCTTATGGCACTGAACTGGTGCTGTAAATTACCAGCTCGCCTTGGTTACACCGGGAACATCCCCTCGCATAACCGACTCGCGTAACTTGTTTCTTCCAAGCCCGAATTTTCTGTAATAGCCATGCGGCCTGCCGGTCAGGTTACAGCGGTTTCTGCCTCGGGACGGTGAGGAGTCTCTGGGCAATTTTTGCAATTTGGTATCCGCCAGCATCTTTTCTTCGTCAGAAGCGGTCTGACTCCTGACGATGGCTTTCAGCTCCTCGCGCCTTGCATAATATTTATCGACCAGTTCAGTTCTCTTTTTTTCGCGTGCAATCATTGATTTTTTAGCCACGATAATACCTGCTATGTTCTGAAGGGAAACTTGAACTGTTCGAGCAGGCACCTGGCCTCCTCGTCCGTTTTTGCACTGGTGGTAAAGGTGATATCCATTCCTCTCAAGGCATCAATCCTGTCATAGTCGATTTCGGGAAAAATGATCTGCTCCTTTACGCCCATGCTGTAATTTCCCCGTCCGTCAAAAGCTCTGGCACTCACTCCACGAAAATCGCGAATACGAGGCATGGCAACCGTAATCAGACGATCCAGGAACTCATACATTCTTTCCCGGCGAAGGGTTACCTTACAGCCAATCGCCATTCCCTCACGAATCTTGAACCCGGCAATGGACTTGCGTGCCAAGGTGATAATCGGCTTTTGGCCTGAAATTTTCTGCAGGTCTTCAACCGCGTTCTGTAATACTTTCTTGTCAGCAACCGCTTCACCAACTCCCATATTGATGGTAATTTTCTGAAGACGGGGAACCTGCATCACAGACTGATAACCGAAACGTTCGGTCAACGCCTGAATAATCTGCTCTTTGTATACTTTCTGTAATCTGGCCATTACTTTGCCCCTGCCCTTATCCGTCAATAACGTCGTTGGTGGATTTGAAGTATCTTACCTTTCTGCCATCGGCCAACAGCCTGAAGCCAACCTTTTCCGGCTTGCCGGTAGCAGGATTGAACAAGGCAATGTTGGAAATATGGATGGGCATTTCCTTTTCGATGATACCGCCATTCACACCCCTGCCCGGATTGGGCCGCTGGTGTCGCTTGACTATATTGATTCCACCAACAACTGCGTATCCCGTAGCCAGAATGGCCTTGACCTCACCCTGTTTGCCCTTGTCTTTGCCGGTACTGACGACAACCTGGTCGCCTTTTTTGATTTTGTTCATCTCAGGCCTCTTCCTATATGACTTCGGGAGCAAGGGATATGATTTTCATAAACTTTTCAGATCTGAGTTCCCTCGTGACTGGCCCGAATATACGGGTTCCAATCGGTTGATGCTGATTGTTGAGCAGCACCGCCGCATTGCCATCAAACCGAACCACTGATCCGTCACCACGGCGTACACCTTTGCGGGTTCTGACGACAACCGCATTGTAGACTTCACCCTTTTTTACCCGTCCCCGCGGGATGGCATCCTTCACGCTGACCTTGATAATGTCTCCCACATTGGCATAACGCCGATGGGAACCACCAAGCACCTTGATACACATCACCCTTTTTGCGCCACTGTTGTCGGCAACATCAAGGTTAGTTTGCATCTGAATCATTTTATTGCGGCCTCAATTAAAAATCAGCCCGCTCAAGGACTTTATCCAAAGTCCACACTTTCCGCTTGGAAAGCGGTCGGCAGGCTTTAACAATAACGATATCCCCTTCTCTGGTTTCATTATTTTCATCATGAGCCAGGAGGGTACTGGATTTTCTGATGTACTTTCCATACACCGGATGCAGAACCAACCGGTCGACCTGAACCCGGATCGACTTGTTCATTTTGGTGCTGACCACCTTGCCTGTTTGTGTACGCGGAGATTTGTCTTCGCTGTTCATTGTATTCCGCCTTTTTCTGCGATAATGGTTTTGATCCGGGCAATACCAAGACGAGCCTTCCTGAACAAATGAGGTTTGGGATTTTGCTGAACTCCCCTCGACATCCTCAAGTTGAGTTTTTCCTTATAAATATCCTTAAGCATCTGGTTTAATTCATCCAGGGATTTTTTGCGCAATTCTGCAACCTTCATTACATCACCATCCTGTACGAGAACGTTGTTTTAACCGGCAATTTGGCTGCCGCCAATCCAAAGGCTTCGCGGGCCAGTTCTTCACTGACACCCTCCAGTTCATACAGCATGGTGCCCGGTTTCACTTCCGCAACCCACAACTCTACGCTACCCTTGCCGCTTCCCATACGTACTTCAAGTGGTTTTTTGGATATCGGCTTGTCAGGAAACACCCGTATCCAGATTTTGCCGCCGCGCTTTACATGCCGGGAGATGGCCCGACGCGCTGCCTCAACCTGACGGGCAGTAACCCTGCCCCGTTCCACTGATTTCAGGCCAAAATCACCAAAACTCACCCGGTTACCTGAGGTGGCAGGCCCGGTGTTCCTGTTCTTTTGCTGCTTACGAAATTTGGTTCTTTTAGGTTGTAACATGGTACTGTACCTTTACGCCTCAACTGTCTGCCCTTGAGGCAGTTTTGGATTCTCCGGTGGGTGATACAAATACTTCGCCCTTGAAAATCCAGACCTTGACTCCGATGACGCCGTAGGTTGTTTTGGCCTCCGCAAACCCGTAATCAATATCGGCCCGGAACGTGTGCAAGGGCACCCGCCCCTCACGGTACCATTCGGTACGCGCAATTTCAGCACCGTTCAAGCGACCGCTTACAGTAATTTTAATACCTTCGGCCCCCAGCCTCAGAGTATTGGTTACGGCTCTTTTCATGGCCCGCCGAAACATGATGCGCTTTTCCAGTTGCTGTGCAACACCCTCGGCCACCAGCTGGGCATCCAGTTCAGGCTTTCTGATTTCTTCCACATTAACCTGGACGGGAACCCCCATCATGGCGGAAATTTCCTTGCGCAGCGCATCAATGTCCTCACCCTTCTTGCCAATAACCAACCCGGGACGAGCTGTATGCAAGGTAATATGCGCATTATTGGCCGGACGATTGATCTGAATCCGGCTGATTGATGCGTGCCCCAGTTTTTTCTTGAGGAACTCCCGGATTTTCAAATCCTTGTACAGGAAAACAGGGTAATCCTTGCTGCTGGCATACCAGCGCGAGGTCCAGTCCTTGATGTAACCGAGCCTGATTCCTGTTGGATGTACTTTCTGTCCCATGATGCCCTACCGGTATTCTGATACGTTTATTGTGATGTGACAGCACCGTCTGGTAATACGGTTGGCTCTCCCCTTGGCGCGTGCAGACATTCGCTTCAGGCTCATGCCTTCGTCGACCTGAATCGACTCTACCTTCAGGTCATCTGCATCATAACCATCATTATGCATGGCATTGGAAATGGCAGATACCAGAACCTTTTGTATTATTTTGGCACTCTTCTTGGTGCTGAATGCCAGAATATTGATGGCACTGCTAACCTGCAATCCCCTGATCTGGTCAGCAACCAACCTGCATTTCTGTGCGGAAATCCGCGCATTGATCATTTTAGCTACGGTACCCATATATCACTTCGATTTTTTGTCTGCCTGGTGACCCTTGTAGGTACGGGTAGGAGCAAATTCACCCAACTTGTGCCCGACCATATTGTCGGATACCAGTACAGGTACATGCTGACGACCGTTGTG
>CAIVXW010000327.1 GCA_903910005.1 uncultured Methylococcaceae bacterium | reverse complement strand
GTCGCAAGGCCGAGGCAGAAGCCAAACACAAGGCCGAACAGCAGGCGGCTGAGGCGGATGCCCGTCGCAAACTGGAGCAGGAAACAGCCCGCCGGGCAGTACTGGAAGCCCGTAAAAAGTCCGAACAGGAAGCCCAGCGCAAAGCGGAGGCCAGGCATCAGGCTGAAGAAGAAAACCGCCGCAAAACCGAGGCAGAGCAGGCCGCCCGGCAAAAGGCCGAGGCGGAAGCCCGTCACAAGGCAGAACAGGTCGCCCGGCAAAAAGCCGAAGCGGAAGCCCGTCACAAGGCGGAACAGGCCGCCCAGCAAAAGGCCGAGGCCGAAGCCCGCCACAAGGCGGAACAGGCCGCCGAGCAAAAGGCCGAGGCCGAGGCCGAACGCAAGGCCGAGATTCAGCGGGAACTCAAGGCGGAACAGACCCGTATTACCCGCGATGAATCAGATCGGGAGGCACTGAACGAGCGACTGAAGGAGGAAGAAGCGGATCACTCCCGGCAAAAATCTGCGGAAAATGCCGCCAAATCCTGGGCCGACACCTACATAAAACCCCGGGTTCAGCACGTCTGGTTACGGTCACCCTCTGCCAAAAACGGCATGTCCTGTATAATCCAGGTCAAAACCATGCCGGGAGGAGACGTGACCAGCGTGCAGGTCATCAAAAGCAGTGGCGATACCGCCTTTGACCGCTCGGCCGAGGCTGCCGTTTACAAGGCATCCCCCCTGCCCATGCCCGATGATCCCAGGGTGGCACAGCAGTTAAGGTCTTTCACATTTACATTCAAGCCTGAATAGAACGCAAGGTATACAATGATCAAACGATTGGTAGCCGCTTTTTGCCTCGGTGTGGTAAGCGGGTTTTCACTGACGATGCCGGCCCGGGCTGAACTCAATGTCCAGATCACCCAGGGCGTGGAAGGAGCCGTTCCTGTCGCGGTGGTACCGTTTGCCCAGTCAGCCCTGCCGGGAGAAAACATGGGGGCTATCGTGGCGGCTGATCTGGCCCGTAGTGGTCGATTCCGCACGCTATCGGTTGGCGACATGCTCGAACAACCCACCGCCCCGGAACAGGTACACTTTAAAACCTGGCAGGTACTGGGGCAGGATGATCTGGTTATCGGTCGCATCCTGCCGGTTGGGAGCGGCCGCTATGAAGCCGAATTTTTCCTGTACGATGCCATTCGGGGAACTCAGTTGGCCAGTGCCCGGATACCGTTTCAACAACCCGAACTGCGCCGGGTGGCCCATCGCATTGCCGACATCATTTACCAGACCCTGACCGGCGAAACGGGTGCCTTCTCAACACGAGTGGCGTATGTGACCCAGACACTGGATGCCAAGCGTAACCGTCTCTACCGTTTGCAGATCGCCGACACCGACGGCTTCAATCCCAAATCCATCATTGCCTCACCGGAACCCATCATGTCACCGGCCTGGTCACCGGATGGCAAGCAGATTGCCTATGTTTCATTCGAGCGAAAAACCTCCGCGATATTCGTACAAACCCTGGCCAGTGGCGAGCGGCAGAAAGTATCGGAACTGCCGGGCATCAACGGTGCCCCGGCCTGGTCACCGGATGGCAGTCAGTTAGCCCTGACCCTGTCCAAGGACGGCAATCCCGATATTTATGTCATGCATCTGCCGACCCGGGCCCTGCGGCGGGTGACCGATCATCCTGCCATCGACACCGAACCCAACTGGTCACGCGATGGCAGAACCCTGGTATTCACGTCGGATCGCGGCGGCAAACCCCAGTTGTACCTGGTTCCGTCGACGGGAGGCAATGCCCAGCGTTTGACCTACAACGGCGATTACAACGCCCGTGGCGTCCATTCGCCTGATGGACGCAACATTGCCATGGTGCATGGCAATGGCGGGGATTACCGGATCGCCCTCATGGATTTGCAAACCCGTGCCGTCAGGATACTGACGCGGGGACGACTGGATGAATCACCGGGATTCGCCCCCAATGGCAGCATGATCCTCTACGCCTCCCACGGCGGCGGTTCGGCACAACTGGAAGCGGTCTCGATAGATGGCAAGGTGCATCAAAGCCTGCGAATCGACAGCGGCCAGGTCAAGGAACCGGCCTGGTCACCCTGATCCCGTCACAACCGGATTACCCGGAATGCCTGTGTTATTGAAGATAAAACAACCCATGGGGAATGAGCGATGAAATCATTGAAATTTTTCTTGTTGGCCTCGGCACTGAGCCTGACCGTAACCGGATGCAGTTCAAAAGGGGGGGCGACCAGTGAAATGGGAGCTGACGCCGGGCTGGGCGGTACGGGAGGGCCTGAAATCAGCGGATATGACGAGGGTGGTGTCGGCACCGGCTTCGGGGCAGGTGGTGGCTCTGCCGGTGCGGGCGGGTACGGTGCCGGCGGCGGTATCGGCGGGACTGATGGCCTTGATCCGGCACTGAATGACCCCTCCAGCCCGCTGTCGAAACGGGTCATTTATTTCCGTTACGACAGCTATGAGGTACTGCCCGAGTATCAGGCGGTGCTGAAGGCACATGCCGGTTATCTGGCCTCCCACGGCGGACGCTCGGTCGCACTGGAAGGCCATGCCGACGAGCGGGGTTCGCCTGAGTACAACATTGCCCTGGGCGAACAACGTGCCAAGGCCGTTTCCAAAATGATGCAGTTGCAGGGAGTCGGTGCCGGACAATTGCAGGTAGTCAGTTTCGGCGAGGAAAAGCCGGCCGTATCCGGCCATGATGAATCCACCTGGCAACAGAATCGTCGGGTGGAAATTTCGTATTCAGGCCGGTAATCCCCATGCTGTTCCGAATAATCCGGACGGGATTCATCGGGGGGGTGGCTCTGCTGGCCGCCCACCCGCTCAGTGCAGAACCCTACAACAATCCGGTTTATGATTCGACCGGGTACGGCGTGGAGACACTGGATGAGCGGGTTGCCAAACTGGAAAAGCAGTTGAGCGGTTCCACCCTGCTTGAAATGTTCAATACCCTGGAGAGACTCCAGACTGAGGTACAACATCTGAGTGGCCAGGTCGAGGAACTGACTCACGAGCTGGAAACGGTACGCAAACAGCAACGTGATACCTACATGGAACTGGATCAACGGTTACAGGCCCACCGCACGCCTCCGCCTGTCGCGGCAACACCGCCTGCATCCGCAGAAACCCCGGATACCGGGGCTGACTCAGGCAAAGGGCCGACAGAAGGCACCGGTTCATCGCCGCGTCCCGCCACTGCGACCACGGCTTCGTCCAACGACTCTGTGGTTCGCCAGGCGGCGTACCAAAAAGCCTTTAATTTGCTCAAGGACAGCAAATACCCGGAAGCCATCAAGGAACTCAAGGCATTCATTGCCGGTTACCCCGGTGGGGAATTTTCCGACAATGCCTGGTACTGGCTGGGAGAAGCCCAGTATGTCAGCGGTGACCGTACTACATCACGCGATACCTTCCGGGAGATGATCCGCAAATTCCCCCAAAGCGGCAAAGTAGCGGATGCCCTGCTCAAAATTGCCTACATTGAATACGACGGGGGGCAATATGCCAATGCCCGTGAATTGCTGGGCGATGTCATCAAGCGTTATCCCACCTCCAGTGCAGCCCGCATGGCTGAAAAACGGCTGGAAAAAATGAAGACCGAAAAGCATTGATTACCCGCGCCGACCTGACTGCACTCAGGGTTACCGAGATTTTTTATTCGCTGCAGGGTGAAACCCGCACGGTCGGCTGTCCGACCGTCTTCATCCGCCTGACCGGCTGTCCCCTGCGCTGCGTCTATTGTGATACGGCCTATGCCTTTACCGGTGGCCGCAAGTGGAGCCTGACCGCCATCCTGGATGAAGTCGCCCGTCATGCTCCCCGTTATGTCACCGTCACCGGCGGCGAACCCCTGGCCCAACCCGAGTGTCTCGCCCTGCTGGACGCCCTGGTCGAGCGGGGTTACGACGTCTCGCTGGAGACCAGTGGTGCACTGGACGTGTCCGGTGTCCATCCAGGGGTCAGCAAGGTACTCGACCTCAAAACGCCTGGCTCAGGTGAAATGGCCAGAAATAACGACGCCAACCTGCACCATCTCACTGCCAGGGATCAGATCAAGTTCGTCATTACCGGCCCGGATGATTACCAATGGGCCAAAACCCGGTTGCTGGATGAAGCCCTGCATGAGCGGTGCGAGGTGCTGTTCTCGCCGGCAACCGGTCTGCAGAACCCTGCGGAACTGGCCGATCAAATTCTGAGGGATCGCCTGCCAGTGCGGTTTCAGGTTCAACTTCACAAACTGTTATGGGGCGATTGCCCGGGACGCTGACCATGAAAAAAGCGGTTGTTTTGCTGTCGGGAGGGCTGGATTCGGTAACGACGCTGGCTCTGGCTCAAAGTCAGGGGTATCAATGCCATGCCCTCAGTTTTGATTACGGTCAGATTCACGCCGCAGAACTGGGTGCCGCGATCCGGGCGGCCCAACAGTATGCCGTAGCGGAACACAAAATCATCCGGGCCGGACTGGGTGATCTGGGTGGTTCGGCCCTGACTGACCGCTCCATTCCGGTTCCGGAGCAACCCGGATCCGGCATCCCTGTGACCTATGTTCCTGCCCGTAATACCCTGTTTCTGGCGTTCGCCCTCGGCTGGGCCGAGGTTCTGGGGGCACTTGATATTTTTATCGGGGTCAATGCAGTCGATTACTCCGGCTACCCTGACTGTCGTCCCGAATACATCGAGGCCTTTGCAAAACTGGCCAACCTGGCTACCCGGTCAGGCATTGAAGGCCGACACTTCAGTATTCATGCTCCGCTGATTCAGCTTACCAAGGCCGACATCATACGCACCGGCATCCGACTGGGTGTTGATTACGCGGAAACCATCTCCTGTTACAACGCCGATGAGCAAGGGCTGGCCTGCCGAGTCTGTGACGCCTGCCGGTTTCGCGCCCAGGGCTTCGCGGAGGCCGGGGTTACCGATCCGACCCGCTACCGGACATGAACGAAACGGTACACATCTACACCGATGGGGCATGTCGCGGCAACCCCGGGCCGGGTGGCTGGGGCGTTATCCTGCGCTACCGGGACACCGAGCGGGAGTTGTTTGGCGGCGAGGCCCGCACCACCAACAATCGCATGGAATTGATGGCTGCCATTCAGGGACTCGAAGCCCTCAAACGTCCGTGCCGGGTCATCCTGACCTCCGATTCGCAATACCTGCTCAAGGGCATTACCGAATGGCTGCCTGGCTGGATCCGGCGAAACTGGATCACCGCCAATCGCCAACCGGTCAAGAACATTGATCTCTGGCAACGTCTGGCCGCAGCCCGGGACGTTCACGAGGTTGAATGGTGCTGGATCAAGGGCCATTCCGGTCACGCTGAAAATGAACGGGCCGACCAACTCGCCAACCGGGGCATCGATACCTGCACCAAAACGGGGTAGAGCCGACATTCCGCACACGCCATTTGGGCTTTGACACAGATGCTTTATTTCGACACCGCTGCGACGACGCCACTGGCTGATGAAGTCCTGGCCAGTCTGGTAGAAACGCTCTCTACC
>CAIVXW010000326.1 GCA_903910005.1 uncultured Methylococcaceae bacterium | reverse complement strand
TCACCCGCCGGGGAAGAATAGGTGGTAGTCACCATGAGGTACTCCCGCTTGTAAAAAAACAGATGCGATTAGATCAGCCGGGCGTACCGGTACCGTACCCGCACGCCCGTTCCTGTCATGACAAACCGGGCCTCAACGTCCCCTGTTACGCTTTTGTGGTCTGCCCTTGCCGGGCTGGGTCTGTCGCTCGGCAACGGCTGAAACCGGTGCTGTGGTAGCGTCGTCAAGCGGTTGCTCGATCATCTCGTCGGCATTCCCTTCAGCGTCGGTGGTTTCGGACTCAGATTCCTCCTCTACCTCTTCTGTCCCTGCTACTGCAGCCGCCTCTGCATCGGCCCCGACGGCATCTGTCGGTGCCTCGCCTTCACTGGACGAATCCACGATTTCAGTCGTTTCATCAGCATCGGCAACCGCCATTGCCTCATCCGCTGCTTCCACCACTGTTTCTACCACCGCAACCGCCGCCTCATGCGCTGCCGTATCTGCCGCTGCAATTTGTTCCGCCGTCGTGTCGGACGCCGTTTCCGCCACGGCCGCAGGCTGGCTCCGGTTACGGTTTCTGCCCAGCCAGAAGGCGAAGCCTGCCAACCCCAGCACGATCAGCAGGGCCGGGGTTCTGTCCGAGGTGTCCGTTTGAGTGGTACCGCGAGCCAGTGCCTGTTCGGCATCGTCCTGCATGGATTTGACCACCACGGACGGCACGGCCTCTACCGGGCGGGGACGCACCTCGGGAATCACGATACCGCCACCGGACTGGTCGCTGTCGTTGTCGCTGTCAGCCGTATCCGCCCCGGCGTCGGCTGCGTCACTGGCTGGCGTATCCGCAACGGTTTCGACCGTGGCAGCCACGTCAGCATCGCCGATTTCTTCAGCCACAACACAACCCGCCCCACTCAGCAGCAGGGTCAATAACAGACCGGCTGCATGGCTATTGTTGAATTTGTACATGGGTCTCCTCTTGATTCTTTGCTATGTAGTTATTTGTCGAAGGTTCCCCCTTGGGGAAACCCGCGCTAGTTTGCGTACTGGATGTCTGGCTGTCCATACTTCAGCCCATTTTTAAGCCCGGCTTCCAGTGTCGTCGGCGTAGTCGTATCAATCGACACCGTACGGTCGCGCTCGTCCCCGGTCAGCGGGTCGTGGTTGTGCATCTGCCACTCCAGTACGGCGAGGGTCGCATCGGAGGCATCCCGTCCCGCCTGCTTGCGTTCACATACCCGCTGACGCAGCCGTTCCGGCGGGGCACTGCAACTGAAAATAACCCAGTCCACCCCCAGAGCCTCCGCCAGTTGTTGTTGCTGCTGGCGTTCCAGTCGGGCCAGAAAGGTGGCATCAACCACCACGGAAAAACCCCAGGTCAGCAGGTCGCGGGTCAGTTCCAGCAGGCGGCAGTAGGTTTGCCGGATGACATCGGGATGGTAGCGTGCGGCGGGGGATGGCAGGCAGGCAGGCAGTCGTTTGCGTTCAACATCGGAGCGAAGCAGAATGGCTCCGGTTTGATCGGCCAGTCGAACCGCAAGGGTGGATTTACCGCTGCCGGAAAAACCGTGGGTCAGAAACAGCCGGGGGGCTGCAGGTTGTGTCAGGGTCAGGGCGTACGCTACGTAGCCGCGATAACGGGCCAGTCTGTGGATCCGCTGTGCCGGTGTTTCCCGGGCCGGATCGCGGCCGAGCTGGATGATCTTGGCCCGAATCATGGCCCGATAAACCTGGTAGAAAACCAGCCCCTGCAATCCGGCCATGTCTCCGCTCATACCCAGATAACGGTTGAGGCAGTGAACCGCATGGCTTGCCAGACCGTGTACCGCCAGGTCCATCAGCAGAAATGCCAGTTCGCTCAACGGGTCTACCCAGCGAAAGGCGGGATTAAACTCAACGGCATCAAACGGCACCGGCTCTCCCTCCAGCAGTACCAGATTACCCAGGTGGAGATCACCGTGGCACTCCCGGATGTAGCCATGCTGCTTTCTGGCCAGAAAAAAATCGGCAAGCTGTTGCCAGGTGGTTTGCGTCCAGTCCGACAGAACCGCCAGGGTAGCCCGGTCTGCCGGTTCAAGGTCGCTGTCGGCGAGTACCCTGAAGTTATCAAGGGCCGCCGCCCGAATCAAAGCCGGTGAACCATAATCAACCCCGGGATCTGCCGGGGGCAGGTTGCGGTGAAATATCGCCAGCCGATCCGCCAGCCGTTCCACTACGGCCAGGCTCAGTTGGCCGTTCCGGGCCAGGGTATCAAACAGGCAGCCATCATCGAACTGGCGCATCTTGACGGCATATTCAATGGCAACCCCCTCCCCTTCCATGCGGGGGCAGTCCGGACTGCCGGTAATGGCTACGCAATCAAGGTACAGTGTGTCAGCCAGGCGGCGATTCAGCCGTAGTTCTTCCTGGCAGAAATACAGGCGATCCGCCAGCCGGGTGAAATCAAGAAAACCGAAATCGACCGGTTTCTTGATCTTGTAGGCCTGACGACCGGTCAGAATGACCCAGGAAATATGGGTTTCCAGTAACCGGATGGGTCCGACCGGAACCGGATAGGCCTCCGGTTGGCACAGTGCCTCAATCAGGCGACGGTCAGCCACAGCGACCGACCTTGATCACCCGTCCGTCCTCTACCCTGAAATCGACCTGTCCCTGCATGATGGCTTCCAGTTCTTCTCCGATCATGCCCTTGCGCCAGCCTTCCAGCAGTTTGCTGGCTTCCGGCGCGTCCAGAAACTGCTCCAGATCCTTACGGGAGGCCAGCAGGGCAGGATTCATGGCGTGCTGTTCCGAATTGAGTTTGACCACCGCCGACAGCAGGTCAAGTAATGCTTCCCGGGCCGGGGTCCGGCGCGAGACCGAACCGCGGGACTCTTCAGGCAGAACTACCGGGGGAGGTTGCCCGATCAGACGGAGGAGGGTTTCGCCATGGCGTTTCAACACGCGCTCGTCCAGCCCCCGTACCAGGCGAAAATCATTCAGACTGGCCGGTTTCAGCCGGGCCAGATTGATGAGTATCTCGTCCTTGATGATCCAGTTACGCGGGACATTCTCCTGCCGGGCCTGTGTCTCGCGCCAGGCGGCCAGTGCCTGGATGATTTCCAGTGCCCCGTCCCGCAGTTGATTGACCCCCCCGATCCGCTGCCAGGCCAGCTCCGGCGGGTTTTGGTACAGGCCAGGTTGCAGCAACAGGTCAAGCTCCGGTTGCAGCCACTCACGCCGCCCCAGTGTTTCCAGTTTATCCCTGAGTTTGGGGTAAGCCGCTGCCAGATGAATGACATCATCGGCCGCGTAGCGGATTTGCGATTCGCTCAGGGGACGCAACGACCAGTCGGTGCGGGTGTGGCTCTTGCTCAGGTTGACTCCCAGCAGGGCGGAGACCAGTCCGGCATAGCTGACCTGATCGGCCATGCCCAGTAGCGGTGCCGCCAACTGGGTATCAAACACCGGCCCGGGCAGTGCCCCCCAGAGATGATAAAAAATCTCCATGTCCTGGCGCCCGGCATGAAAAACCTTGAGGATGGAAGCATCAAACAGCAGGGTTTTCAGGGGTTCCAGATCCGTCAGGGCCAGGGGGTCGATACAGGCCACCTGCCGGGTGTCGGACGCAATCTGCAACAGGCAGAAGCGGGGGTAATAGGTTTTTTCCCGCAGGAACTCGGTGTCCAGAGCCAGCCACTCCGCCCCGTGAAGGGCAGCAATGAAGGCGTGCAGTTGTTCGGGAGAATCAATGAAGCGAACCGGTGGATTTTTCATGCGGGTTCAAAACCGTGTACCTTGGCGCGAGGCTTGAAGGCGGGTACCTGCCACGGCGCGGTGACGGTTCCGGCCAGATAACCGGCCAGCCAGATGGCCTGATGCCGCACCGGCATGACGTATGCGTAGAGCGATCCGTCGGCGCATTCTGCCACATCGCCTATGGCATGAATGTCAGGATGACTGGTGGTGAGAAAGTGATCCACCCGAATTCCACGTCCGGTCGAAAGCCCGGCCTGGACGGCCAGTTCAATACGGGGTCTGAAACCACAGGCCACGATCACTCCGTCAAACCCGGTTTCAGTGCCGGTATCCCGTTGTACGGCATACCCTTGATCGCCGCAATCGACGCCCGCCACAGCGACCGGCAGGCAAACCGTAATGCCCTGACCTGTCAGCACGGTCAGCAAACGGCTGGAGTCGGCTTCGCTTAACTGGCGTTCCATCAGTCGGGTCTGGGCGTGGTACAACACCACCGAATCACCGACCCGGGCCAGGTCGGCTGCCACCTCGCAGCCGATGAGTCCGCCGCCAATCAAGGCCCAGCGCGGTGTGCGCCCCGCTGCCAGAATCTGCTGGCGCAAACGGCGCAGTCCAATCAGATCGTCCAGGCTGTTGACCACCCGAACCGTGCCCTTTTCGGGCCGGAATGCCGCCGGAACCACCGCTTCGGAACCGGTGGCCAGCACCAGGCGATCATACGACAGGGTTTCGGTACCGGCAGCCGCTGCCTGCACGGTGAGGGTTTTGGCGTCAGGCTGCAAGGCCAGCACGTCGGTTCCCTGATAGAGCCTGATGCCGGTCTCCCGGAGGGCGGCAAAATCCTTGACGATGATGCGGCTTTCCACATCCTCGCGGGAAAAACCGTGTGACAACATCGGGCGTGAGTAATAACCGTGCGTCTCCCGGGTCACCACCGTGACGCTGAAGGCGGGAGCCAGCTTGCGTAGTGTTTCGGCCAGGGTAATGCCGGCAATGCCGGAACCCGCAATGACGATATGCATGACCTCACCCCGCCAGCGGGCGAATGCCCACACTGGCCCGTACCGCCTGCATCAGGGGAACGCTGTGGGTTCTGGCCCGGATCGCGCCGTCCTGCAGGGCCGCCTCGATTTTTTCCGGTGCCTGCAGCAGTGCCTCATAGCGTTCACGCGGAGCAGCCAGATGATCGTTCAGGTATTCGAACAGGCGGTTTTTCATGTCACCCCAGCCAATCCCGGCCGCGTAGTCAGCCCTGAGGGCCTCGGTTTCCTGCCGGGTAGCAAAGGCTCGGTAAATGCCGAACAGGCTGCATGTTTCCGCATCCTTGGGTTCGCCGGGTTGCAGGGAATTGGTCTTGATCTTCATCACGAGTTTGCGTAGGGTCTTTTCCGGGGCAAACAGAGGGATGGTGTTGTCGTAGCTTTTGCTCATCTTGCGGCCATCCAGCCCGCACAGGGTGGCCGTATCCTCACTCACCACCGCCTCCGGCAGCACAAAATGCTCGCCATACAGGTGATTGAAACGACCGGCAATGTCCCGGGCCATTTCGATATGCTGGATTTGATCCTTGCCGACCGGCACCCGCCGGGCCCTGAACAGGAGAATGTCGGCGGCCATCAGGACGGGATAGTTGAATAATCCCATGGTGATGCCCTTGTCCGGATCGGTTTCACCGCTGTCCTCGTTGGCCTGCACCGCTGCCTTGTAGGCATGGGCACGGTTCATCAGTCCCTTGGCCGTGACGCAGTTGAGCAGCCAGGCCAGCTCGGCAATTTCAGGCACGTCAGACTGGCGATAGAACACGGCGTTGGCCGTATCCAGCCCCAGGGCCAGCCAGGTGGCGGCGATTTCGAGCGTGGACTGCCGCACCCGCTCCGGTTCCTGACACTTGATGAGGGCGTGATAATCGGCCAGAAAATAAAACGGCAGTACGTTGCGGTCGTGGCTGGCCTCAATGGCTGGACGAATGGCACCGACGTAGTTACCCAAATGAGGCGTTCCGGTGGTGGTGATGCCGGTCAGTACGATGGTGGATGCTGTCATGGTGATGGGTCAATCAGTGGAAATGGCTGCCGGATATTGTGACCACTTCCGCTTGAACCGTAAAGTTCAGGCAGCGACAGCTTCCCGCTTCTCCGTCAAAATCCGGCCTTGTTAACGGCATGACGGCGTGCCTCATCACGGGTGATGCGGCTCCGTTCCACCTGGTCTGCCAGACATTGATCGAGAGTCTGCATGCCATCGCGGCGACCGGTTTGCATCGTGCTGTAAATCTGGGCGAGTTTATCCTCGCGAATCAGGTTACGAACGGCGGCGGTACCTGTCATGATTTCCCAGGCCGCGACCCGCCCGCCGTCCTTCCTGCCGACCAGAACCTGGGCAATGACTGCCAGCAGGGATTCCGCCAGCATGGAGCGGATGACGCCCTTCTCCCCGGCGGCAAACACATCAATGATGCGATCCACGGTCTTGGGTGCTGAAGCGGTATGCAGGGTACCCAAGACCAGATGGCCGGTTTCGGCAGCGGTCAGGGCCAGACGAATGGTCTCCGGATCACGCAATTCACCCACCAGAATCACGTCCGGATCTTCCCGCAGTGCTGAACGCAGTGCCAGGGCGACACTGCGGCTATCCCGGTGTATCTCACGCTGATGGATGAGTGATGTCCGGCTGGTATGGATAAATTCGATGGGATCTTCCAGGGTAAGAATATGGAGTGAATCCTGTCGATTGAGTTGATCCACCAGAGCCGCCAGGGTGGTGGACTTGCCCGAACCGGTTGGACCCGTCACCAGAATCAGGCCACGCCGATGGCCGATCAGTTCGTTCAGGACAGGGGGGGCTTCCAGTTCGTGCAGTTGCGGAATATGCCGGGGAATGGCTCGTAACACGGCACCGGTTCCGCGCTGATGCCGGAACACATTGGCCCGAAAACGCCCCGTGTCGGGTCGCTCGAAGGCAAAATCGACATCCAGCGGGCCAAGCCGTTCGAGCAACCCGGGTTCCGGCATGATGTCAGCCAGCAACCCGCGCAGACGGTCTTCGCCCAGGGCTTCGCTATCCGGAAAGCGGATGCGGCCGTCAACCCGAAAGGCCACCGGCAAACCTGCTGACACATGTACATCGGATGCCCCGACCGCGATGGCCTGGTTCAACAGGGAAATCATGTCCATCGACTCGGCATCACCAACGTTTCAAGATAATCCGGGCAGTCCCGCTGGCCGGACAACGCCGGGGCACAAAAAGGATATCCTCCGGCATTCATCCGTTGAACAGGTCATCCAGACGATTGGCGGTCACAACCTGCCGGGTCCATTGTTCGATTTGTTCAAGCGGGGCAGTGGCAATTTTTTGGGCCAGAGGTTCGGGTACGGCTCCAAACCGGCTTTCCAGCAGCAGAATGAACAACCGCTCCGCCAGTTTTTTGCCTTGCTGTTGGCCTTCCTTTTTACCTTGGGTTATTCCCTTCTCCAGGCCTATGGCCATGCCTTCCTTTTTGCCTGCCTTTTTACCTTTGGCAATTCCCTTTTCCAGCCCCTCCTTCCGCCCTTCCTTTTTACCTTTGGCGATCCCCTTTTCCAGGCCTTCCTTCTCACCTTTCGCGAGGCCTTTGGCCACCCCTTCCTCCAGCACCGCATCCAGATCGGCATACCCTTCGCGTTGCAGCAGATTACGGAGGGTCGCGGCCCGTCCGGCTTCACGGTCGTACAGGGCTTCCACCGGTACCGGGTTACGCAGTACGCCGGGGGCGGTCAGGGTTTCTCCCGGACTGGCCACCCGGGCGGCGGTGCCCGGGGTATGTATCTCTACCCGGCGCGGGCCGGTCAGGCGTACCACCCAGATATAGCGGGTGCCGTGGCTCAGCAGTTCAGCGATTTTCTGTTGCAGGGCGGCTTCGTCCTGACCGCGTGAGGCATACTCAATGGCCAGGGGCGGTACCCCTTGTATCCAGCCTGCGGTAGCGGCCTGGCCTGCCGGGGCCACCGCAACATCGGGTGCCCGCAGGGTGACCGGATCCAGTTCAAAACCGGCATCGACCCCGCTCCATTCGACATCAGGATCGCTGTCGATGACACTGGCTCCAAGGCTGTTGATACCGGCATGATGACCGCCAGCGGGCAGGCACTCAATGCGATGACCCTGGCTGAGTTCGTACGGATCACCGTCCTTGAGATCGGCGGCAGTGTAGGGGCCATAGGCCGGGGCGAGACGGGGCGATGCCATGGGAGTTCTCCGGGTAGATAAAGACGGCCTGGGACTATAACGAATCGTGGGTTTCAAGTCCACCGAAATAATAAGGGGAATCGCCTTGATACCAACGTTGAAAATGGGGCATCAAGGCAGGGGCGGAAACGATTTCTGATTGTGTAAACCCCTTGAGCTCGGACGGTGTTATCGTTACCCTTCGCACCAAAGCCCGAGAATCATCCCCATGAACTTATCCCATACAATCCCGGAAGGTCTGTTGCAGACACAGCGACGCATCCATGCGGCGGAGGCTGCTGCCGGTCGTCCTGTCGGTCAGG